>NZ_JAHAJN010000002.1 GCF_018372215.1 Negativicoccus succinicivorans
CCAAGTACTTTACCTTTTTTTATGGGAACTACTCTTATGTGTCCATTTATTTTAGTGTCAAATTTCGCCATCAAAACCTGTCCACAAAAATCAATAGTTTGTCGTGTGTGTCCTTCACTATCTTCAGTTTCTGTGTATGCTTGCATATTAGAAAACTCTGTTTTGTAATCATCACCAAATACTATGTGGCAGTTTCCAAAATAATACTGAGAATCAGGAACCAACCTTTTCATTGCTTTCAAATCAATTTTCTTAGAATAATCAATTGTTGTATCAGGCAAGATTTCATTCAACACTGGTAATAGGAAATTATCAATGTAGGATTTTGCAAGATCATTTCTTCGTTGTTTTCTTCGTTGTTCTGAATATTTTTCCCAAAAATACACTATAGCAGCCATTACAAGAAGCGAATAAATATCTAGCATCGCGCGCATCGCGCTTAATGCAATAAATCCGAACATGGCACCTATAACTAATACAAATGGATTAATAATGTTGTTCTTCATTCCATTTTTTACTAAAAGTAGTTTTGATTGCATTTGTGGAGAATTTTCTATTTGTTCAATTCGTTTTACGATTTCGGGATTGGTAAATTTATCCCTGTATTTTTTCCTCACTTTTTTTCCTTTCAATCACTTTAATTGCACTTCTTTCATTTATAATTATACCCGTATAATTATACCCGATTATTCGCGAAAAATAAGCTATTTATACGAATTTTCGATATTTTTACAAATATTTTACATGTATTTATTTACGAAAAAAATCGTGATGACAGAAGTATCATTTACTTCTACCAACACGATTTATTATAGACCCTTTTTTTTATTTGTGTAAACCGTAGCGAATAATCAATCGGCTGATTTCGTATAAAAGCAAAATGGGAATGGCCAGCAGCGTTTGCGAAACCAGGTCGGTCGTCGGTGTAATAATCGCCGCCGCGATAAACGCCAGCAAGATGACAAAGCGGCGTTGCGCTTTGAGCCATGCGGACGACACCACATCCATTTCAGCAAGCGCCAAAAGAACCAGCGGCAAATTAAACACAAACCCGAACGGCAGGATCAGCATCAACGCGAAATCCAAATAACTTTCCATGGAGATCAGCGGTTGCACCGTGCTGTCGCCGAAGGAAAGAAAAAAATGCAGCCCCTGCGGCAAGACAACGAAAAAGCCGAACGCCGTTCCCGCTAAAAAAAGCAGTAGCGAACCGGGAACCAACAGCGCCAGAATCGCGTGTTCTTTTTGCGTAAACGCCGGCACCAAAAACGCCCAAAATTCATAAAACAACACCGGAGCGGCAAAGACAATGCCCGCCACCATCGCTACTTTAACATAAATAAAAAACGCTTCCGCCGGTCGCAGATAATACAGTTGACCCGCAGGCGCCGTGATGAACGCTACAATGAAATCGATGAAACAGCCGCTCACCGCCATGCCGACCACGGCCGCCAGAATGGCACGGATCAGCCGCCGGCGCAACTCCCCGAGATGATCGATCAGCGTCATCTCCTGCGGATCGGCGAAGCAGGCCACGGAGGTTGCGCTTTTCATTCTTTCGGCGGTAACGACGAAGCGACGGTAACGTCTTTATGCGCTTCTGCGGTCGTTTCATTGCCGTTGATCGCGTCTTTAAATTCGTGCATGCTTTTGCCCATCGCTTTACCGATTTCCGGCAGTTTACCCGGTCCGAACAACACCAGGCCGATCACCAAAATTAAGATAAGTTCAGGAATGCCCAAGCCGAACATAGTAAACCCTCCTTTGATTTATGGTACTTGGTTTCCTTCTGAGGATACAGAGTCAATATCGTTTTACGGTGAAAAAATCTTTTAAAATTTGTAAAATTCAGTTTCAAAGAGCGATTTCCGTAATTTTGCGTATTTTTACCGAAACCCAAACAAATTATAAATAAACCTCCTTTATAGTTACGTTTATCTATGGACGAATCCATACAGGGTAACAAAGGAGGAATTACTATGTCTACCGAAGAAATGTACGCAACGCCCGCGACAATGTCGCGCCGCGGCTTTTTGAAATTGGCCGCCGGCTCCGCATTGGGCGCGGCCATGCTCTCCATGCCGTCCTTTGCATTGGCGCGCGAGCTGGAAGTGAAATCGCGTCAGCTGAAACCGGTCATGTACGACGCGATTCCGCAAAACGCCATCGCATGCGGCCAACAGGCGCCGCTGATCGAAGGTTGCTACCGTTCGATCCTGGGTTACGCGGAAAAAATTCGTGATGCGGGACTGCGGCGCGAAGTCACCGACCTCATCCAAAATCCGGCGCTGCGTTTCTTGCAGGAATACAGTTCACCGGCGGCGCGTCATCGCATCTACACGCAGCTGGCCAACCAAGGCTTGGTCGATACCGCAAAAACCGACGAGGCGCATTTCTTCCCCGTCTCCGACGGCAAAATTCAGGAATTCCGCACGGCGCCGGGCAGCGGTTACGGCAGTCACCATCCGTACCCGGGCGGCTTGGCTACGCACGTCAACGCCAACATGCACATCACGGAAGCCGTCTGCAATACATACCGGGATGTTTTCATGTATAACGTCAATCGCGACATCGCATTCGGCGCGGAACTTCTGCACGATATCGCGAAGCCGTTCGTTTTCGCCTGGCAGAAAAACGGCCGTTCGCTGCAGGAATATACGATTGCGGGCACCGGCGCTCACCATATTTTCTCCATCGCGGAAATTATTTACCGCGGTTTCCCTGCGGATTTCGTCGTCGCCCAGGCTTGCGCACATGAAGCGCCGAACTCGGCGAAAGGTAATGAAACCGTCGCCGGCTGGCTGAAAGCCGGCGCAATGATCGCCGGTAAAGATCCCTTCGCGTACGGTTTGTTGAACAAAACCGGTGACGGCATTCGTGACCCGCACCGTCAGGAAGGCTACATCGTTCACTTGGGCGACCATGACTGGGTACTCTCTTCGCCGGCCGCGCAAAAGAGCGTGGCGATTCTGAAAGAAATCGCCAAACGCGATTACGGCATGAGCGCTGCCGATCTCGAAGGCGCGCGTTTCAACCACTTCCGCAACTATATCGGCTCGCAACTTTCCTACATGTTCCTCAACATGCTCGCCGCGGAACCGAACGGTGAAAAACTCATCGCGGCCCAGGTCCACAAAGTCATTTTGAAATAATGGAAAAGCGTCGCGACGCTTACCTTCACTTGGTAGAGGACGGTAAATATGCTATAATATGTACCGTCAAGCGGGTGTAGTTCATCGGTAGAACGTCAGCTTCCCAAGCTGAATGTAGAGGGTTCGATTCCCTTCACCCGCTCCAATTTTATGTTGATTTCGATGACATTCAAAGCTCCCGAATCCGGGAGCTTTTTATTGCGCAAACATATCTCGCGTTTCGTTTGCGCTATTGCGAAAGCCGTCCTTCCCGATGCGCTCGCGCCTTGCTTTTGCGCCGTTTAGCCGTGAGAACGCGCCGTCAGTGGTATAATAACGGTAAGAATTATTTGTTTTCATTGGCTCGTAAAGGATTCGGCAAAAGGCGGTACCATATTGACTACATTAAAATTTTTCAGTTGGCTGAAACAACCGCGCAATACCATTTGGTGGCAACCCGCCAAAGGCGCACTGTTTGTTATCGTATATGTCATCGCGGTGCTCGTCAGCACACGTTATCTGCCGACCAACTTGTTTCCCGATATTCCGTCGCGCACGATCGATGGCCTGTTGACCATTTTGGCGTCAAGCATGCTGGCGGTCACCACGTTTTCTCTTTCCATTATGGAGAATGCGTTTTCTTCCGCGTCACGCGGTGCGACCCCGCGTTCCGTCGAACTCGTCATGGCGGACGACAGCACCCGACTCGCCATCGCCAGTTTCATTTCGACATTTATTTATGCCATTATCACAAAGATCGCCTTAGGAAGCGGTTCCTTCGCGCAAAACGGCCGCTTCCTCTTTTTCCTCAGCACGATTGTCGTCATCGCCTACCTGATTGTTGTACTGATCCGCTGGGTGCAGGTACTATCGACACTCGGACACTTGGGCGACACGATGGGTAAGGTATACGCCAAAGCGGCAGAGACCATGCGCCGTTATCGCAGCCTGCCTAACCTCGGCGCCACATGGGTGCCGGCTAAAGACGCGCTGCCGGATGCGCATTTTATTTGCGCCGAGACGGGCGAGTTCGCGCAGCTTCATTTGGACCTTTTACAGGAGTGGGCGAAAAAACATGACGCGCATGTTTTCATTCGCTTGAATCCGGGTGACTTTCTGTATCGAGGCGAACCGCTGGCGGATATTTACCTGAATGACGGTTCGAACTCGTTGACGGAAGAAGATCTGTCGCTTTTACGCAGTTTCTTTATCGTTAAGCCGACGCGCAGTTATGAACAGGATCCTCGTTTCGGTTTTATCGTGTTAAAAGAAATCGCGCAACGCTCGATTTCCCCCTCGATGAACGATCCCGGTTCGGTGATAGCGGTGATGAATCTGATGGCGAAATTGTTGCTGGACGCTACCGCGCCGCGCGACAACATGACCGTCTACGATCGCGTCGGCATGCAACCTCTGCAGGAAACGGATTTCATCTATCGTTCCTTTGACGGCATCATTCGCGACAGCGACCAAAATGCAGGTATATCCATGCAGGCGTTGCACATTATGTATGCGGTTTCGCGCCATGCGCCCGAGGAAGCGATTCGCAAAGCGGCGCGTATTCAGGCGCGCTTGATTTTGGAACACGCACGCCGAACATTCAGCGCCCGCCAGGATTTGTTTAGAGTGGAAAGCGCCTATGTCCGATATTTTCCGGATGATACGCCGATCGAAGCCTCCGCGTATTTTCCCGATGACGAAGCGGCGGAACGTCAAAAAGCATTGGCGGATGCCGATCTGACGGCTCTTTTTGAAAAACTGCGTGACGAAAACGATCGACAGTAAAGTAAAATAAAGGAAATGATATGAACCGAACTTCTTCTCACTTGCATTGGTGGCGTCGCTACGGCGGCTGGTTGCTGCTTGGCGCCGCGTTTATCTACATGTTCGCTCTGAACAGCTGGACGCCCTGGCATCGCGATGATTATGAGTACGCGCTGATTTGGCAAACGCTGGTGCCGATCGAAAACTTTCATGACGTCATGACGTCTCTCGCGCGTCACTACCAAATGCACGGCGGACGCATGGTCGCTTTTTTTGTGTTGGATAATTTTTTGCGCTGGCCCAAGATTTGGTTCAATATAGCCAACGCGCTTTGCTTCATTTTAATGGCGCTCGGTCTCAGCTGGCACAGCGCGGGACGTATTGAAAAATCACCCGCGCCGGTGCGCATCGCCGCTGTGCTGCTCGCGCTTTGGTACACGCTGCCGCATTTCGGTGAAGTGGCGGTATGGATGTGCGGCTCGACCGTATATCTGTGGACGATGACCATCATGGTCTGGTTCCTTTTACCGTATCATTTTTCCCTGCGCCCGACACGAACGTTTGCCGACAGTTATTGGGCGGCAGGCGCTATGTTTTTGCTCGGCATTCTCGCCGGTTGGGGCGAAGAAAACGCTTCGCTCGCGACTCTGGTCGCGGCGGCCGCTGTGACGCTGTACAGTTGGCGTAAAGGTCAGCGGTACCGCTGGCAGATCACAGGCGTCGTCGGCAGCGTACTCGGTTTCATCGCGCTGGTCGCGGCGCCCGGTAATTTTGTCCGCGTAGCGGAAGTGTCCGCTTCCATCGGTCGAAGAATCGGCAATCAGTTCGCGGGAAACGGCGAGATGATGCTCTATATTTTGCCGCTGATTTTCATGTGGGTTCTGGCCTATCACCAAATCGCGATCTCACGTTACGGACGTAATACGACAGCGCCATCCGGATCGAAACGTCCGCTGTATATCGCCGGCGCTCTCGCGGCGGTACTCGCAGTGTCATATGCCACTGACGGTTTCATCGGGCGTTGGTTTGGCGACGGCTTAATCGCAATCGTTCACGCGCTCGGTTTGCTCAAGCCGAAAACGGTGCGCCTTCTGCAAAATCTCGGCTCCGGCGTCGAAGAGATGGGCCTTTACCTCTTGCTCATCTGGCTCGTCTATCGCCTTTTGCGCCGCCGCCTCATGCTCACTCCCGCGGTAACGAAAACCGCCGGCTGGCGGCTGACATTTCGCACGCTTTGGAATCAATATCCCCCCGTGCGCTTTTTACTGATTACCGTAGCGCTTGCCGCCGTCAGCAATCTCGCGATGCTCGGCGCGCCGACGTTTCCCGCTCGCGCATCGATGTTCGCCGTGTTGTGTCTGATTGCCGGCACGGTCGGTTTGTATGACGTGCCCGTAGTTCGCCGCGCCTTCGCGCGGGAGCAGCGTTTCGTTGTCGGTATCATTTTGTTGATTACGCTGCCGTTTTTGCTCGGCACATTGTATTTTACCGTGAGAATTTACGAAATCGATCAGGCGCGCATGGCGTACATTCGTGACGCGCGGGCGCAAGGTTATACCGCTGTCGAACTCGAGGCGCTTCCCTTTACGCAGCGCATGCTGCGTCACATTTTCTACGTGGAACTCGACAACGGCGTTTCCCAATACGGTTTGAAACGCTACTACGGTTTAGACGAGTTGACGATCCGTAAATAAAAAGAAAAACATCATGCTATAATTGAGAAAAATAACCTTCGTTTCGAAAGGAGTGGTCACATGTTCCCTACATTTCGTAAATATACCGCAGCGGTCCTTGCCGCTTGTTTCTTAACGATGCCGCTCGCGGTACCGGTGGAGGCCTCGTGGGGTGATATCGGCGTCTCCGTACTCAAAGGCGCGGTGCAAATGGGCGCGATTCGCGAGCAGTTACGCGAACTTGACGAAAACGGGCAGGAAGAGGTTCTCGCCAATGCCAAAGAGAAAAGCGGTTACTATGATAATGCCGCCTATCAGGAACGCGCCCAACGCATTTTGGATTCCCTTGTGAAAAGCGGCGTGCCCAAGCGGAAGTATGTGATTTTTGTGAACCCCTCCGATGACATTAACGCCTACTGCACGCTCGCAGCCGTGCTTTCCGTCAACAAAGGCACATTGGACGTGCTTGACGATCAGCAGCTGGCATTTGTGCTCGCGCATGAAGTCAGTCACGGCGAACATCGCGATATCGTCAATGGCGTAACCAAAAAGCTCAGCCTCGCCGTCGCCGGCTCCGCCGTTCTTTCCGGCGGTGATTCGTCCGCCGCGCAAACGCTGCTGATGAATTTAGCTCTGAACTATATCAACAACGAAGTATTCACGATGGGTCAGGAAAAAGCTGCGGATGAGCTCGGTTTTACCATTTTGGAAAAAACGGATTACAATCTCGGCGGCGCTCCGGCTGCGATGCACGCCTTATTGAAAGAATACGGCTCCGGTTTCAATGGCGGCATCGCGCGCGTTATCGCGCCGAACTCGCATCCGCGCAACGAATCGCGCGTCACGGAAGCGGTCAACCGCATGCAGGCGTATTCCGGTAACCGCGTCACCGTCAAAGGCGCCGATGTTATCGTCAACGACAAGACCGTATTGACACCGGTTAAAGTCGGAAATTATGATGCCGAAACGCGCGCGTACTACGTTGCTGGTCGTTTGGCTCGTCTTTTCCATGATCATAAAATGCAACCGGCGCGATTGGACGGCGGCGCGATTTATGTAGGCGGCCAATCACTGTACACCCTTTCCTCCGGTGAAGACGGCCACGCGATCGTCAATCGTTTGAACGCAGCCGTTACCCCCGAAGCGAAAGCCAAAAAAGAAAAAGTTGATAAACCTTCCAAAGAAATAAAACAGACGTCGGAAACCAAACCGACCCAAGATGTCAAAAAGGACACGCCGAAAAAAGCTTCGGAAGGAAATATTAAAGATCGCGTCAACGCGATCCTCGGTCGCAAAAGCTGAGCACCAAAAAAGCGCTTACCGCGGTAAGCGCTTTTTACTTGCTCTCATTCGTCTTCCGTCCATTTTTTTACCGTCCCTTGCAACGCGCCGCGAAGCATCAAGCCGTTGCCTGCGGTAATTTTCTGCGCTTGCGTTTCACACAGTGCGAATTCAATGAATCGCGCCGCCGTCTTCACCGCCTGCGCAAGCGATTCCCCGCGCAGCAACGCCGCGAGCAGTACCGCATTGAAATAATCGCCACTGCCGCTGAAATTCGGCGCCAGGCGCGCAAAATCGACAGCGCCCGTGTGACCGTCCGCCGACCGATAATAAACGGTTCCGACGTTCGCGTCAGGATTTCCCACGCCCGTGATTACGCAAGCTCTTGCTCCCAACGCGCATAAGCGTTCGAGCCATTGCGGCGCGACGCGTTGCTCACACGCGGGATCTTCCCCCAAAAGCAACGCCGCTTCCGTCCAGTTCGGTGTAATAATATCCGCCACCGGCAAAAGCGTGCGCATTTCCGTGACGAGTTCCTGCGGCAATGTGGGATACAAGGCGCCGTTATCCCCCATCACGGGATCCACCAGAATAAACGAACCTTGCGCGCGCCATTTCGGTAACGCGTCCCGCAGCAACGCAAATTGTTCCAAACTGCCGAGGCTGTCGATAAAACCGGTCGCCACCGCGGCAAACGTGAAACCCTGTTTCTCCCAAAGCGGCAAGGTCCGCCGCAGATGCTCCGTCAGCGGAAAATAGTCATAGTCTCCGTACTCGAAACTGTGGCTCATTACCGCCGTCAGCAATCCCGACACGGGATAACCGAGAGCGCGCAAAATCGGCTCCAGCACATTCATATTCGATGTGCCGTGCTCGATATAGTCATTGATTAAAAGGATCGGCCGTGAGGTCATTTTTCTTCCTTCGCATCCGCATTGAGCGCGTCCAAGGTCAGCATGAAGCTCGGCGCAAAGATCGCGAGAAAATCATGCACTTCCGGTACGGGTGACTCTTCCAATTTTTTACGAATCGTCGCGTACGCTTCATCAAACTCCGGATTGCCCGCGGTACGTTCCTCGACGCATTTCAAATAAGCGCTGAGCGTATCCGCCGCCTTCGCCAATTCCCACAGGGGATCTTCTTCCGGCGTCAAAATATACGCCCGATACGCGTCGCGCAGGTCAGCGGGCAACGTGGCGAACAATTTTTCCACGGCCGCCTGCTCGATCGTGCCGTACATCGCACGAATATCTTCATTAAAATATTTGACCGGCGTCGGCATATCGCCGGTGAACACTTCGCTGACATCATGGTACATACCGAGAACGGCCGCCCGTTCCGGATCGACATGACCGCCGTAACGGACATTGCGAAGTACCGCCAGCATATGCGCGATCATCGCCGTCTGCAAACTGTGTTCCTGAATATTTTCCAGCATCGTGTTTTTCATCAGGCCCCAGCGCTTGATGAATTTCATCCGTGCCAAATAGGCAAAAAAGTGACTGTGCAATTTATTTCTCCCACAATGACGGCGTCAAATACGCCACCAACTTTGATTTTTTGCCGCGGCGCAAATCGATGACCGCGACGCTGCTTTGTTTGAAGGAAAGGCTGACCCCGGTCAGTCCGTACAACCACGCTTCCAAAAACGGTTGGTGACTGACGAAGAAGACATGCTCGGGACCGCCGGAGGCCGTCAGATTGATCAGATGATTATCAAGCGACTCCCAATTGTCACGCGCCAACGCATACAACGTCCCGCTCGTCACATCGGCAGCCGCGCGACCGTCGCGCAAAGTCCGCGCCAAAATCTCGCCGGTCTGTTGCGTGCGCACCAGCGGACTCAAATAAATTCCGACCGCCTGATCCGGCAGCATTTCCTTCAGGTGGCGTCCCATCTTTTCCGTTTCCGCGATGCCGGTATCCGTCAGCGGACGATGAAAATTGTCCAACGTCGCCCGTTCTTTGACGGCATGACCATGGCGCATCAAATACAGCCGCATGGCTACTCCTCTCCCCGATGCGCGGCATGGTTGAGGCCCTGCTCAAGCAAGTGCACCACGTGCGCGTCATCCAAAAAATAGCAGGCATTTTTACCGATTTTACGGAAATCCACCAAGTGCGCCTGGCGAAGAATGCGCAGCTGGTGACTGACCGCGGACGCTTCCATATCAATTGCTTCCGCCAGCTCGTTCACGCAACATTCGCCTTGCCAAAGCACACGCAAAATTTTCAGCCGTGTCGGCTCGCCGAGCACTTTAAAAATATCCGCCAACCGTAGTAACAGCCGGCGTTTTTCTTCCGTATCCAACGTGCCCGCCAACCAAGCCGCGGCTTCATGCGACAATGCGTCCGTACTTGTATTCACTTTCACGCTTTCTTTGCTCCTTCTGTTGTAGGGATAATTTCAACGGTCGCCGGTGCCGCGCTTGTCTGATACCAACCGGAAAGCGGATGTCCGTCCACATACACTTCCGTAATCACTCCGTGACCGTCTGCCAATTTAAATTCCGCGATGATTTGATGCCGCGGCACGGAAATCGGTTCACCGGCGGCTTTATGTCGGGCGATTTCTGCGCGCATATCCGCCGCTTCCGGTGATGCTTCCGCGCGCGCCAGCTCCGCTTCTTTTTGCTCCACCTGTTCCGGTGTCAACGGATCAAACGCCATGAATTCATCCCATGGCAAATCCTGTAATTGGTAACCCGGTAAATAGAAACGCATGAACGGGATGGGGAAGGATACCACGCCATCGTCGACGCCCCAAGCGATCGTTTTGATGTAGT
Organism: Negativicoccus succinicivorans; assembly: GCF_018372215.1. Lineage (NCBI taxonomy): Bacteria > Bacillati > Bacillota > Negativicutes > Veillonellales > Veillonellaceae > Negativicoccus > Negativicoccus succinicivorans. The sequence continues at coordinate 10,636 of NZ_JAHAJN010000002.1, forward strand.
CGCCTTGCGCCGGTTTTTTCAGATCCGCGCCTTTCACCATCAGCATGCCGTTTTTATCATGCGCCACGGCGACGTAAATCGTTTCCTGATTCTCCGGTAAATTTTCACCGAGCCATTTGGCTTTGCTCAACGGCTCCGCCACAAAGGGATCGATATTTTCCTGTAGACGGATATCGACATAATCAACACGCGTACCGGCGATAATCGCGGGCGATTGGTACGTGATCCCGTTGTTCAATACTTCTTCAAATTGACTGCGCTCGCTGAAGATGACCCCCAACTGCACCAGCGCGAGGACGAGAAACGCGAGCAGGTATTTCCATTTGGTCGCCATTTATTTATCCTCCTCTTGCTTGTCGCTGTGCCAGGTCGGTCGCGGCGGTAATGACGGCATTTGAGGCGGGCGACGCGGCGGTAACTCCGCGCGCGAAGTCCGCTCTTTCGTTGCCGTCTGCTCGTCAGCTGCCGGCGGCGTCATCGAGCCGCGCATGCGTGGCGGCCGTGCCGATGCTGCCGAATGGTCCTGCGCGGGCGCGCTGCGTCGAGCCGCTTCCTGCCGACGAGCGCGCCGCACGCGTTGGTTCGTATGTTCCCGCTGCTTGCGTTGCCATGTGGCCATCGCCAAATGCCCCGCCAAAATTAACACGCCCATCACGACGAATGCCGTACCCCGCTGCAGCAAGGTGAACGACTCATCGCCGATCCGCACCACAATAAAGAGCGCGAGTAAAAACAGCGCGCCGTCCGTACGCCAAAGAGAACTGCGACGCAAGCCGTTGATCAGTAACGCGGCAACGCCACCCAAATAGTAAATCATAAAGACAATGGCCAAAAACGTGTAGCCGTAACCGAGTGCCGCAATAAAAGTCGCCAGCGTCACGCACAACGGCACGGCCGCAACCGTGACCAGCGTATACTCACGACGCAACATCAGGCGCCAGCAAAGCACGCCGGTGGCAAACAACAGCAATACCAACACAACGATGGGCAACACCTGCGGTGTCGCGCGGGATATGTACACCCACAGCGAGCGTTGCGTGGCCAGCAGCACGCATACCGCCAGCGCGCCGCCACCCAATACGCGAAACGGCATGCCCCAGCCGGTTTGTTTGCCGACCATCGCCCCGACGAGAAACGTAAACGCGGCAATGATCGTGGCTAGCGCCAAGCTGACAACCGCGACATCCGCCAACGCCACCAACGCGGCGAAGAAAATCGCCAGCGCATAAATCCAGCTGAAAATCAGCAACGAAAGTTCCCGGAAACCGTCGCGATACAAAATGTAAAAATACGGTGCGGCGAGCGCCAGCCAAATCCATACCTGCTGCGCGCCGAGCCACGCGTTCGTGACGCCGAAAGAGCTCACAAACACGCCCGTCAAAATCAGATAGATCGACGCCAATGCCGTCGATCGCACAATGTACACCGCGGGCAAGAGCAGCGCAAGCGACCAAATCGCCCACGCGATCTGATTCCACTCCGATAATTGGTAAATATCTCCCGCAAGCTGCAGCGCTCCGGGAATCGCAATCCCTAAAAACGCTCCGGCCGCCTCGCGCCAAGCGATCGCTTTCGGCTCGAGTGCCAACACGACCGCCACCGCCAACTGCGCCGCCACCGCCAGCGCGACTACCCAGTTGAAGCGCACGCTGTGCGCCAGCGCGTACCATTGATCCGATAAAATCAACAGCGCGCCGAACGCGACCAAGACCGCCGCGAGCACCAGCCAAATAATCCGGCCCCAGCGCAGACCCGGCGCCGCTACTTCACCGTAGCGGGCGCGCAAACGATCGGCCGCCTCTGGTGTCAAAATCCCTTCGCTTACCCATTTGGGAAGCTCTTCATATAGCCAGCGAATACGTTGCTCCATAGGATCCCCCAAGTATTCTTTCTACTAAAAAAGCGGACGGTTGCCCGTCCGCTTTTTTATTTTACAATCAAAACCGGGCATTTCGCGTGGCTGACGATGTAACTCGAAACCGAGCCCATGAAAATGCCTTTCAGCGGCCCTAAGCCGCGGCTCCCCATGACGATCAAGTCCACGTTGTATTTTTCGGCGATCGCGGACAAAGTCGGTCCGGGAGAACCTACTTCAAAAATGGTCTTGACCGGAATATCCGCCGGCACCATACGAACCAATTTTTCCAGAATCTCTTTCCCTTTTTCTTCCAGATCCTCAGCCATCTGTTCACTGACATACCCGGAGCCGCTGGGAATTTGATCAAATCCTGAAATCACCGATACCACATTCGCCACATGGCAAATCAAGAGTGTGCCGCCGGACAATTTTACTAGCTCGATGGCATGCTGTAACGCGCGCACGCCGTTTTCCGAGCCGTCGGCCGGCAACAACACTTCATTAAAATGGATCATAGTCCGCACCCCTTCCACCGCTTTATGAGTTGATTAGTTTTCCTCATTATAACACAGCTCACGGTGGCCGGCGTTTATTTTACTACTAAAACAGGACGCGTGGCATGCTGCAATACATATTGCGATGCCGACCCCAAAACCAAACCTTTGACGGATCCCAAACCGCGACTGCCGATCACGATCAAATCCGCATTCAATTCCTCGGCCACCGTTAGAATCGTTTCCCGTACATCGCCGACGGCGAAAAACATTCGCAGCGGAATATCTTCTGGGAGCGTTGCCGCTTCGCGACGCAAACCTTCACGAACCTGCTCCATTTGATGCTCCGGCAAACCCGGTGCGGCGTGTTCTTCCGCATCCGGCGTGCGGCCTACTTCCACCACGCCGGAATACAACCGCTCTCCGGCGTCCCGTCCGATCAGATTACCCGCGTACAACCGGTCTTCCAGCACGGTCAACAACTGTAACTCCGCGCCGAATTTCTCCGCCAGCAACGCGGCTTCATGGAGTGCCCGACGGGCGTTCTCAGAACCGTCCGTTGGCACAAGAATACGTTGCCAAGAACTTTTTATTGTCAGCCCTCCGTCACTGTTTGATAACTAATACCGGCACTTCCGCGTGTTTCACCACGTAGGAAGAGACCGAACCGACCAACATGCTCGCCAGTGTTCCCATGCCGCGACGGCCCATAACGATCAGATCCGCCTTATATGTGTCCGCCATTTTGAGAAGATCTTCCCGCGGTGAACCGACCGTATACGCGATTTCATAATCGATTCCCGCCGGTACATGATCTTTCGCCGCCGCCAAAATCCGACGTCCGAATTCCCGCTGATAATCCGTTGTTTCTTTCAATTTGACTTCCGTATCCGGCTTGTAGTCGACACGCTCATCCGCTTCCTTGCGATTGCGCGGCGGTTCAAACCAAGCCGTTGTGAAGTGCTGGATATCCATAATATGAGTAAGAATCAACCGGCTACCGAATTTTTCCGCCAAGGCCACTGCGGCCTCCAATGCAAACCGGGCGTGCTCCGAACCGTCCAGTGCCACCAGAATCGTCTGACATCTCATTGCTATCCCTCCTTCATATAAATTAATAACCTTTCTCCTTTCATCATATAGCGGTCCGAGTGGACCGTCAAGCCGATCAAGCGCGGGCATACATCGGCGCTTTGTGCAAAAATATCGTTTTTATTTTATCCGTATGTAAATTTTTTCTTTACTTTGACACAAACCCGTTCGGAAATTGACAATATCTCTTTATGCTTATGGCAAGAAACTAAAGGAGGAAGATCAGGAACATGATGAAACGCACTTTTTTATGGAGCGCGGTTGCGCTTAGTCTGCTCGCCGGCAGCGTTGCATTCGCCGCGCCGACACCCGCCATTGATCGTTATACCGTAGAACTGCCCGCTCACGAATATCTCACCGTGCCGGGTCAAACGAAACATGCCATCCCCCTCGGCTATGGTTCGGCATTGACCTACAAAGAAACGACTCGTGACGGCGCCATTGAATTCTACGGTGTCACGGATCGCGGCCCGAACTTGGACAGCGTCCAATATCGTGACGGCGATCAAAAGCGCAGCAGTAAAATTTTCCCCGTCCCCGATTACGCGCCGCGTATCGGTATCATTCGTGTCAAAGACGGGAAAGCGACGGTCGTTTCATCGTTTTCTTTGAAGAATAAACTAGGCCAAGATATCAGCGGTCGTCCGATACCGCAAGGCGCTCTTGGTAATACCGGCGAAATCGGCTTGGATCTTCAGTTCCGGCCGCTCGCCTATGACAAAAACGGTTTGGATCCGGAAGGACTTGCCGTCGATGCGCAAGGTCACTTCTGGCTGACCGATGAATACGGCCCGTTCCTCGTCGAATACGACAGACAAGGCCGCGAACTTCGCCGCCTTGCTCCGGGTCAAGGTTTACCGAAAATTTTACAGGAACGTCAACCCAACCGCGGCGCGGAAGGTTTGGCGATCACGCCCGCCGGTAAATTGATGGTGATGATGCAGAGCACGCTCAACGTCGGCGGCAAAACGAAAAACATCGCCAACTTTACCCGTCTCGTTCTTGTCGATCCGAAATCGGGCGACGTCAAAACATACGCTTACCCGATCACGCCCGGCTCTTATAAAAAGAACTCCGCGATGAAACTCGGCGACATCGCCGCCATCAATGATCACCAATTCCTGGTCATCGAGCAGGGCAAAGACGCGCAGGGAACGATGCAAAACCGCATCTACAAAATCGACATCGCGAAAGCGACCGATATTACCGATATGACTTCCGGTCAGGAAGCGTTGGAAGCGGATAAAGACGCGCTCGGCAAACTTTTCCAACCGGCGCAAAAAGAGCTTTTCCTTGACCTCCGTCAGCATGGCTGGACGGTGGAAAAAGCGGAAGGTATCGTGCTTTTACCGGATAAAAAGACGCTCGCGATTGCGAACGACAATGACTTCGGCATCGCCCTCAAAATCGAAGGCGCAACCGCCGGTCAAGATGATATTACGGAATATACTTACGATGCCGAACAACGAATTCTTCGCGGCGCCGACGGCACGCCGACCCGTATTCGGGCGACGATGACCGAAGGCCCTGACCCCTCGGTGTTGTGGCTGATCCACCTGCCGCAACCGCTTTGATATCCAGGCGCCCCCTTGAAAGCCCGGCCGCGCGGAATCAACACCGCGCGGCCGGATTGCTATGTACGCGCATGTACCTTTTTTCTCCTTTTCTAAAGAAAATACATCGCCATTGCCGTGTTTTCTTTAGGGGAATATTCGTGTGCGCTCACTCTGCAGTTTCGTGCGGTGACGCTTGTTGACATATTGCAGAATTTTCTCTATATTACGAGTATGAGAAGCTGCTATCGAGGTATCAGTTACGGCGGAGCGATGCTCCCCGGCTGGTTTAAGCCAGGTAGCGGCTTCTTTTTTCTTGCCTGCCATTTTTTCAAACCATATTTTCCCGTAAGTTTTTACCGCCTTGCATCGCCATTTTTATGCGCCCGAAAACGCGAGAATGCTCTGCGCACTTTCTTTCCATATTGTTTTTGCGCAATCAAAAAGCCCCTTCATATCGGGGCTTTTTATTTTTATCGGTTGCCGATCATGGACGCGAGAAACGCCTGCGTGCGTTCACTCCGCGGCGCGGTGAAAACTTGCTCGGGCGCTCCTTCTTCTTCCACTACGCCGTCAACCATAAATAAAACATGGTCGGCGACCGAACGGGCAAAGGCCATCTCGTGCGTCACGAGGATCATCGTGAGTTTTTCTTCCGCGAGCCGCTGAATGGTTTTTAAGACTTCGCCGGTAAGTTCCGGATCCAGCGCGGACGTCGGTTCATCAAAGAGCATGATTTGCGGCTCCATCGCTAAGGCGCGGGCGATGGCGACACGCTGCTTTTGCCCGCCGGAGAGTTGACTCGGATACACGTCTTTTTTCGTGTAAAGGCCGACGCGTTCGAGTTGCGCCTCCGCCATCGGCAAAATGTCCTGCTTTTTCATGCCCTTGACAATTTGCGGCGCGATCATAATGTTATCCAATACCGTCATATGCGGAAAAAGATTAAACTGCTGAAAGACCATGCCCATTTTGCCGCAGATTTTTTGAATTTCTTCCGGTTTGGCATACGCGCTGCCGGCTTCACTGTCGGTCGCGAGTGCTTTACCGTCGACCAGGATCGTGCCACGGTCAATGGTTTCCAAGTGGCACAGGCAACGCAAAAACGTGCTTTTACCGCTGCCTGACGGGCCGATGACCGAGGTCACGCCGCCGCGTTCGCGCAGCAACGTGCAACCGCGCAAGACTTCCGTCGTGCCGAATTTTTTATGGATATTTTTCATTTCAATAAAAGCCATACGTGCCTCCTATTCGTCGTACACAGCGAAATGTTTTTCCAGTCGCGTTAGAATTTTCGTCAGGAAGAACGTACAGATAAGGTAAATCACGCCCGCCACGAAAAACGCGGTCGTATCGAAATCGCGCTGCACGACGCTGCGCGTCAGCCGCATCAAATCGTCCATCGCGAGTACATAGACCAAGGACGTATCTTTCAAGAGAGTAATGGTTTCGTTACCGACCGGAGCGAGAACCCGTTTGACGACCTGCGGCAAAATGATGTAACGCATCGTTTGCGGGTATGTGAAACCGAGCACCTTGGCTCCTTCGTACTGGCCGCGGCTGATGTTTTGGATGCCGCCTCGAAAAATTTCCGCAAAGTACGCCGCATAGTTAGCGACGAACGCGATCAATGCCGCCGTAAAGTCACCGAACTGAATGGAAACGCCGGGAATGAGCGGCAGTCCGTAATAGATGAACAGGATCTGCAGCATCAGCGGCGTGCCGCGCATGACGTAAATATAGGCCGCTACGAGTTCGCGGACCGGTTTCCAGCTGCACACGCGGAAAATCGCCAGCAAAACGCCGAGCGGTAACGATAAGATGATCGTCAGGAAAAAAATTTCCGCCGTCACCTTTAAGCCCGACAACAACGTCGGTAAAATTGAAACAATGTAATCCATTTTCTATCCTCTCTCAGCAAACAGGCCGGTCATCCCGGCCTGTTTTTACTTGGTTATGCGGTTTCCCTCGCTCAGTTCATGACATCTTTACCGAACCATTTTTCGGAGATCTTCGCGCCCGTGCCGTCGGCTTTGATTTCACCGATCGCCCGATCAATCGCCTTTTTGAGTTCGGCGGAATCTTTACGCATGCCCACGCCGTATATTTCGGTCGCCAAGACCTTCGGCAATTCATAGAAAGTATCCGGTTTCTTCGTCATGTAGTAACGTCCGACAACGCCGTCCACCAACACCGCATCAATACGGCCGATTTCCAAATCCAGCAACGCGTCCGTATAAACCGCATACAGACGTAATTCTTTGAAGGAATTTTTCAAATCCGGCAATTTCGCCAGCGCGTCGATTCCCGTGCCGCCTTCCTGCGTGCCGACAATTTTACCCGCCAACGAATCCATATCCTTCAAATCCGCGCGGGATTTCAATGTAACGATAATCTGATCATTGTGCATGTAAGGTTCGGAGAAATCGATTTTTTCTTTACGTTGATCCGTAATCGTCAGCCCGTTCCAAAGAAGGTCAACGCGTTTGGCAGTAAGTTCCGCTTCCTTGCTCGCCCAATCAATCGGCTTGAATTCCATTTGTATGCCGGTCCGTTTACCGACTTCTTTCGCCAGTTCGATATCAAAGCCGGTCAATTCACCTTTTTCATTGCGGAATCCCATCGGCGGGAAATTGTCATCCAAGCCGACAACAACTTTCGTCGGTAATTTTGTGTCCGCTGCGGCCGGTTTCGCGTCATTACCGCAACCCGCCAGCACGCCGACTACACCGAGACCGATTAATGCTGTGACCGTCATTTTTTTCCAGTTCATGAGAATACCTCCTATACGTGACTGTTCTGTCATAAATAATTTTCCATTTTATTTTTATATCATTTCTCGGGTCGCATGATGTCGCGCTCCACCCGTCATTTCCAACGCTCGCTCGAGCGCGACTACCGTGCCTGAAAAATAATTCAAGGCCATCCGCCATCGCATGTGACCACACTCCTTTACCTGATGATATGACTATAATACTTTACTTTGATAAAAAAGTAAAGAGATAAATTAATTTTTCTGAAATTTTTTGCATTTAAATTTTTTTGCACAAAAAAAGAATGCCGTACGGCATTCTTTTAATGGATCGTCGCGCCTGTCTGCGCAACAATGGCGAGAAAAACTACTGTTGTTAAAACAAAAAGTGAGATCACCACTTTGAGTCCCGTCCCGATCAGTTGCGCTATCGCGGCGCTGATCGCTACCGATTTCGCCGCCTGCTGATCTTGATGCTCATAGTAGACGGCCGCGTAGGTCGCGAGGAACACGCCGATGACGACACCGATCAGCGAACCGACAATCGGCAAAATGCCGCTGCCGATGATGCCGCCCAAAATACCGCCGCCCACGGCGATCATTTGCGTTTTCCAGCCGCGCCGCTTGCGACGCACGCCGATCATGCCCGCGAGAAATTCGATGACTTCCCCCAAGACGAGCGCGCCGACCAGCAAGGCGACCGCCGTCACGGAAAACAAACGAAAACCGTCCAGCAGACCGAAGCCCACCAGCACCAGCATCATGGCGTAATTGCCCGGCAACCCCGCCGCCGTCGCCGCGATGCAGCAAATCAGGAGAAAGACGAGGATAAATACCAGCATTGTGTTCACAGTTCGTCCCTCCCGTCACGCGCACTTATTTAGTCGCGCGCAACAATTCTTTATCGGCAATGTCCGTACGAAATTGCATGCCGTCAAATTCAATTTCCGAAAGCGCCTGATACGCCGCCTCTTTCGCTTCCGCCAACGAGGGGCGTACGGCGACGACGTTCAAGACTCGACCGCCGTCGGTAAAATACGCGTCATCGATATGACGCGTTCCCGCGTGAAAGACGAGCGCATCCCGAGCGACCGCCTCGGCAAGCCCCGTGATGCGATCACCGCGGTACGTTTTGCGCGGATACCCGAACGACGCCGCCACTACGCAAACCGCGTGCGCGTCCAACCAACGCAAACGCACCTGATCAATATGTCCCGTGCAAATTTTTTCCATGATATCCGCAAGATCACTGTCCAAAAGCGGCAACAATACCTGCGTTTCCGGATCGCCGAAACGGCAGTTAAATTCCACCACTTTCGGTCCGTCCGCCGTGATCATCAACCCCGCGTATAATACGCCGCGGAACGGTGATCCTTCCGCCACGAGAGCGGCCGCCGTCGGTTTCAAAATTTGTTCCACCGCGGCTTCGTACACCGCGTCCGTCACCACCGCGGCCGGCGCGAACGCGCCCATGCCGCCGGTATTCGGACCGCGATCATCGGTCAACAAACGTTTATGATCCTGCGCGGGAATCATGGGGATGACCGTTTCCCCGTCGACGAATGCCAAAAGGCTCGCTTCTTCGCCGACCATAAATTCTTCAATAATAATTTTTTCACCGGCGCTGCCGAACGCGTCGCCGGTCAGCATGGAGCGAATCGCCTCCACCGCGTCTTCATGCGTTTCCGCAATGACGACGCCTTTACCGGCCGCCAGACCGTCCGCTTTTATTACATACGGCGCCTGCATTTCATCCAAAAAGGCAATGGCTTTATCGGCATCGGTAAAACTGCCGTACGCCGCCGTCGGAATGTGGTAACGGGCAAAAAGATCTTTGGCGAACACCTTGGAACTTTCAATGCGCGCCGCCGCCTGCGTCGGGCCGAAAACGAGAATTTCCCGTTTTGTGAGCACATCGACGATACCGTCAGCCAACGGCCCTTCACTGCCGACCACGACGAGATCCGGCGCCTGCATCGTAATAATATCCGCCAGTTCCGCCGTACTGTTCCAATCCAACGGCAAATATTCCGCCACTTCATGCATGCCGTAACGACCGGGAACCGCCACGATTTCGCTGACGCGTTCACTTTGCGCAAGCTTCCAGGCGAGTGCGTGCTCGCGGCCGCCGTTACCTACCAAAACGATTTTCATACCACTGCTCCTTATATTTATGTTCGTATCAGCCGTGCCGGAAATGCCGCGTACCCGTGCAAACCATCGCGATACCGGCAGCATCTGCCGCCGCAATGGATTCCTGATCGCGAATGGATCCGCCCGGTTGAATGATCGCCGTGATGCCGGCTTGCGCCGCCGTTTCCACGGTATCACCGAACGGGAAAAACGCATCGGAAGCAAGCACCGCGCCTTTTGCCTTCGCGCCCGCCTGTTCCAAGGCGATCTTCGCCGCGCCGACACGGTTCATCTGTCCCGCGCCGATGCCGAGCGTCGCGTTCGCGTCGGTCACGACAATCGCATTCGATTTGACATGACGCACGACCGCCCAAGCGAGGCGCAGGGCCTGCATTTCTTCCGCCGTCGGTTGCCGCTTGGTGACGACCTGCCATGTCGCTTCGTCGTCTTGCCGATCATCGGCGTCCTGCAATAAAAGGCCGCCGGAGATGTGTTTCAGCTGCCAATCGCCTTCCTGCGGAGCGTCGGCTTCCAATAAGCGAATATTTTTCTTTTCCGACAATAAGGCCAACGCGTCGGGGCTGAACTTCGGCGCGATGACAACTTCAAAAAAGATCGGGCGCATTTTTTCCGCTGCCGCCAGATCCACTTCACGATTGCAGGCGACAATGCCGCCGTACGCGGAAACATCATCCGCGGCAAACGCCCGCACAAACGCGTCGGCCATATCTTCGCCGACGGCAAAACCGCACGGATTCGTATGTTTTATAATAGCACAACTCGGCGCGTCAAGGGAACACGCAAGCTGCCAAGCCGCTTCCGTGTCGACCAAGTTATTATAGGAAAGTTCTTTGCCGTGAAGCTGTTTGGCATTGGCTACGCCGCCTTTGCTGTCGGGCGCCCGATAAAACGCCGCCTGCTGATGCGGATTTTCGCCGTAACGCAGATCCATGACCTTTTCCATATGCAGCTCAAATTGCTCCGGAAACACAGATTCCGACGCTTTTGTCTGCGTCGCGACTATTTTCTCGTCCGGCGACTGCGCCGCCAAATAGTGCGCGATTTTCGCATCGTACGCGGCGGTATGCGCAAATGCGGCCTGCGCCAATCCGAACCGATAATGATCGTTGACCGTACCTTCACCGACATGTTGCGCCAGATCTTCGTACTGCGCGGGGCTGGTGACGACGAGCACATCGCGCCAGTTTTTCGCGGCCGCGCGGATCATCGACGGCCCGCCGATATCAATCTGCTCAATCGCGTCCGCCAACGTCACGCCGGGTTTGGCGATCGTTTCCGCAAACGGATACAAATTGACGACGACAATGTCGATCGGCGCAATGCCGTGTTGCGCCAGCGCCTCCATATGATCGGGATGATCGCGTCGCGCCAGGATGCCGCCATGCACCATGGGGTGAAGTGTTTTGACCCGACCGTCGAGCATTTCGGGAAATTGCGTCACCGTTTCGACCGGCGTCACATCCACTCCCGCCTGTTGCAATGCGGCCAATGTTCCGCCCGTGGAAATCAATTCATACCCCGCGCCCGAAAGTTGCTGCGCAAGTTCCACAATCCCCGTTTTATCGGAAACGCTCAATAAAGCTCGTTTGGCCATAGTCATTCCTCCTCCGACGCCGTACGCCGTACCACTTTACGTTCCGCTATACAAAGTTCGTCACGGCATAACGCCGCCATCGCCTCTACATAGGTCGGATGTTCTACTGTTAAAATACGTTCGGCAAGTGACGCTTCGTCATCACTTGCAAATACCGGTACCGCCGTTTGCATAATAATCGGCCCGCTGTCCATGCCCGCATCGACAAAATGCACGGTGCAACCGCTCACTTTAACGCCGGCCTCAATCGCCTGACGTTGCGCATGCAATCCGGGGAATGACGGTAAAAGCGCCGGATGAATATTGACGATCCGTCCCCCATACACCGCCAAAATCGGCGCGCCGATAATCCGCATATAGCCCGCGAGGCAAATATAATCGGGCGCGTACGGACGCAGCATTTCCACCACCGCGTTTTCGTAAGCGTCTTTATCCGCAAATTCCCGCGGCGCAAACGCGTGGCAATCGATTCCCGCCGCTCGCGCCATCGCAAGCGCGGGGGCGTCGGGATGATCACTGAACAAAACGACCGGCCGCCCCGCGATCAAACCGCGACGGCACGCGTCGATCAGCGCCCGGGCATTGGAACCGCGCCCGGACGCAAAGATGGCTAACTTTTTCATACTACACACCGCTGACGACAACTTCGCCGTCCGTTGTGACTTCTCCTACGCGATACGCGGTTTCGCCGCGATCCGCCAAGTTCTGCAAGGCTTTTTCCGCGTCTTCGGGCGCGACGATGACGAGCATGCCGAGCCCCATATTGAACGTGCGGTACATCTCATGCTGCGAGACATTGCCCCATGACGCAAGCGAACCGAAAATCGGCGGCACCGGATAGCTCGTGCCGTCAATATGCGCGCCCAATCCTTTCGGCAACACGCGCGGAATATTATCGTAAAATCCGCCGCCGGTAATATGCACCATACCTTTGACGTCGACCGCGTCCAAAAGCGGCAAAATCGCTTTCGGATACAAGCGCGTCGGCGTGAGCAATTCCTCACCGAGCGGACGTTCCAAACCCGGATAAACTTGGTCCAATTGGAGCTCTTCACGTGAAATAATGCGCCGCACGAGCGAATAACCGTTCGAATGCACGCCGCTCGACGGCAAACCGATAATCACATCGCCCGACGCAATGCGTTCGCCGGTGATAATTTTTTCACGATCCACGAGGCCGACGGCGAATCCCGCCAGGTCATAATCGCCCGGCGCGTAGAAACCGGCCATTTCCGCCGTTTCCCCGCCCAAAAGCGCGCAGCCGGATTCCTGACAGGCCGCCGCGACGCCTTTCACAATGGTTGCGATCTGTTCGGGAACGAGTTCACCGGTCGCAATATAATCGAGGAAAAAAAGCGGACGCGCGCCCTGCACGAGCACGTCATTCACGCACATCGCCACGCAGTCCTGCCCGATCGTGGTGTGTTCGCCGCGATCAATAGCCAACCGCAGCTTGGTGCCGACGCCATCCGTACCGGCCACCAGCACCGGCTCTTTCATGGCGATCGCGCCCAGCGAAAAAAGTCCGCCGAAACCGCCGACCTCGCCCAACACTCCATCGGTATAGGTCGCCTTAACGGCATCTTTCATCAGTTCCACCGCCCGATTTCCCGCGTCAATATTGACGCCGGCAGCGGCATACGTCAGTGCTTCCCGTTCGTTTACGGACATACTTCCTCCTGTTCCGGGATCGGTCCCCGATAATCGCCGTCAAAGCAGGCAAAGCAAAGATCCTCTTTACGCAAACCCGCAATCGCTTTGGCCAAACCTTCCTGCGACAGGAAATGCAAACGGTCGGCGCCGATATGTTCGCGAATTTCTTCCACCGTATGCGTGACCGCGATCAGCTGATTCCGCTCCGAAGTATCAATGCCGAAATAGCAAGGATATTCCACCGTCGGTGAGGAAACGCAAAGCGCGATTTCTTTGGCGCCCGCGTTGCGCAATAAATTGATAATAATCCCGCTCGTCGTGCCGCGCACGATCGAATCGTCCACCAAGACGACGCGCTTGCCGGCGACGTTGTTGATGACCGGGTTAAGTTTCATTTTGACGGAACGTTCCCGCATCTCCTGCGTCGGCTGAATAAAGGTGCGCCCCATGTAGCGGTTTTTAATCAGACCTTCCGCGTAGGGAATACCCGACGCGCGCGCATAGCCGATCGCCGCGACATTGCCGGAGTCCGGCACGCTCATGACGAGATCACCGGTGAAACCGGATTCTTCCCATAACCGGGCGCCCATGTTGAGACGCGCATCGTACACGCTTTCCCCGTCCAAAACGGAATCGGGACGCGCGAAATACACGTATTCAAATGAGCAGCGCGCTTGCCGACGCTTGCTTTGCGGCGTGACCAGAGAGCTGAAATGCGGACCGTCCGCGGCGATGCGCACGATTTGTCCCGGCGCGATGTCGCGGACGAATTTCGCGCCGACCGAATCCAGCGCGCAGGTTTCCGACGCCAAAACCCAGCCGGTATCCGTCGCGCCGAGGCACAGTGGACGATAGCCTTGCGGATCGCGCACGCCGTACAGTTCCGTCGCCGTCGCGACCACTAAGCAGTACGCGCCGTCGATTTGCTGACACACATCTTGCAAACGCTCCGTGACGTCGCCGCCTTCGGAACGCGCGAGCAAGTTAATGATGACTTCCGTGTCCATCGTCGTGCGAAATGTCGTGCCGAGCTTAATTTGTTTTTCCCGCAGCAAGCGCGCGTTCACAAGGTTGCCGTTATGCGCGATCGCGACCGGACCGAGATCCGTCTCCACCTGCAGCGGCTGCACGTTTTCTTTAATGCTGGCGCCGGTCGTGGAGTAACGCACATGACCGATCGCGATTTTGCCGTTATCCGCCGGCAAATCACGGAACACTTCCGTGACCAGACCCATGTCCGCCTGCGTCGTCATCGTTTGGCCGTCGGCGACCGTGATCCCGGCGCTTTCCTGACCGCGATGCTGCAACGCAAATAAACCGTAGTAGGCGGAAAGAGGCACCGAGGTGTCGGGGTCATAGATCCCGAACACCCCGCACTCTTCCTCAATGCGGTCCCATATGGAATCGTACGCCATCAGTTTTCTTTTCCTGTCAGGCGGCGCAGCATTTCATGATACGCCTCTTCCACATTACCGAGATCGCGACGGAAACGATCTTTGTCGAGTTTTTCCAAGGTGTTCGCATCCCAGAAGCGGCAGGTGTCCGGAGAGATTTCATCGCCGAGCAAAATGTTGCCTTCCGTGTCTTTGCCGAATTCCAATTTGAAGTCAACCAAAATAACTTCTTTTTCCGCCAGGAATTGTTTCAGAACATCGTTGACCTTGAACGCGAGTTTCGTGATGGTGTCCAAGTCTTCCTGCGACGCGATGTTGAGCGCGCGAATGTGGTACGTATTGATCAGCGGATCATCGAGCGCGTCATCTTTCAGGCAGAATTCAATCGTCGGGAAAGCGAGTTCTTCGCCTTCTTCGCGGCCGTAGCGTTTCGCCATCGAACCGGCGCAGCGGTTGCGGATAATGACTTCCAACGGAATGATCGAAAGTTTTTTGACGCGCTGTTCACGGTCATCCAAGCGTTCGATGAAATGCGTCGGCACGCCGTTTTTCGCCAAAAGATCAAAGAAGAATGTCGTAATCTTATTATTTAATACGCCTTTGTCGGTAATGGTGCCTTTTTTCGCGCCGTTGAATGCCGTCGCGTCATCTTTATAACGAACGATAACTTCGTCGTCGCGATCCGTTTTGAATACCTGTTTCGCTTTGCCTTCGTACATCATTTCCAATTTTTCCATCATGACCCTCTTTCTCCGTCGTTCGGCGGAATCAATAAATGACTGTTCTGATTATAATTCAGCTTGCAGTTTCTGATCTTTCTTTTCCACTTTTTCGGCCTGTTCTTTGCGGTAATCGGCAAATTGCCGCGCGAGTTTTTCATCGCTTGCCGCGCCGATTTGGATCGCGAGCAGCGCCGCGTTTTTCGCGCCGCCGATGGCGACCGTCGCCACCGGCATGCCGCTCGGCATCTGCACAATAGCCAGCAACGCATCGAGCCCGCCTAAGCTGGCCGCCAACGGTACGCCGATCACGGGGCGGCAGGTCAAGCTTGCCACTACACCCGGTAAATGCGCGGCCGCGCCCGCGCCCGCGATAAAGCAGGTCGCACCGGCCGCTTCTTCATCATGCACAAATTGCGCCAATTTTTCCGGCGTGCGATGCGCCGACGCAATCGCCACACGATGTTCGACACCGAATTCTTTCAGGATGTTGACAGCGCCCTGCATGACTTTCCAGTCGGAGTCGCTGCCCATAACTACCGCTACTCTCATAGATCCTCCCTATTCGCTTAAAAAGATATAGCGCGCCACAATGAGCACCGCCAAGACATAGACGATCGGATGAACTTCCCGCGCTTTGCCCGTCACTATTTTCATCAACGGATAAGCGACCAGACCGGCCGAAATACCGTTGGCAATACTGTACGTAAACGGCATCATGACAATAGTCAAGAACGCCGGGAATACTTCCGTGAAATCGGAAAAATCAATTTGCTGCACGCCTTCGAGCATCAATGCGCCGACCAAAATCAGCGCCGGGCTCGTCGCGACATCCGGAATCAAAAGCATGACCGGTGTTAAGAACAAACTGATAATAAATAAGATACCACAAGTGACCGCTGTCAGACCCGTGCGTCCGCCCGCGCCGACGCCGGCCGCGCTTTCGACGAACGCCGTGACCGTGCTCGCGCCCAAAAGCGAACCGAGCGACACGCCGCACGCATCGACAAATAACGCCTTGCCCATGCCGGGGAAGCGTCCCGTTTTCGGATCGACGAGACCCGCTTTCGTCGCCGTGCCGATCATCGTGCCCATCGAGTCAAACAATTCCACAAAAGTAAACGTAAAGATGATCGTAATCAGACCCATATGAACCGCGCCTAAAATATCCAACTGGAAGAACGCGTTATTGCTGAAATCCGGCAACATGAACGGCGTGAAATTCGGCGGCAACTGCGCCACTCCCGTCGCGTACGCGACTACCGTCGTCGTCAAAATGCCGATCAAAATCGAACCGTTAATCCCGCGGCCCATTAAAAGCGCGGTAAACAAAAGTCCGAACACCGTCACCAAGTGGCGCGGATTATCCAGCGCGCCCAGTGTAAATAATGTATCATTCGTCGTTGCGACCGTATGTCCGGCACCGGCCACCGCCGCCGCCAGCGTATCCGGCGCAAGCGATAAGACGACTGTCATCAGACCGCTCATTTTCAAACCGATGATCGTGATGAAAAGACCGATCCCGACGGTAATCGCCGCTTTCAAACCGTTGGGGATGCCTTCAATAATCATTTGCCGCACATGCGTGAGCGTCAATACCAAGAAGACGAGTCCGGAAATAAAAACGGCGCCCAATGCGGTTTGCCAAGGCACGCCCATGCCCAACACCACGGTAAACGCGTAAAAGGCGATCAAGCCGACGCCCGGCGCCAAACAAATCGGGTAATTTACGAACAATCCCATCGCGATCGTAATGATGCCCGACGCGAGACAAGTCGCGATCAGCACCGCGTTTTTATCCATCCCCGCCGCACCCATGACGCTCGGTGCGACAAAGAGGATGTACGCCATAGTGATGAACGTCGTAATCCCCGCCATGATCTCCGTCTTGACATCCGTATTGCGCTCTGTCAGCGCAAACAATTTCTCCAGCATAATTCCCTGCTTTCCGCCGCTTTCACAGCTATAATTTCGAGGATAAATCCTGACTTTATTGTACAAAGCCGAGCGAATAATGTCAACGAAAAATCAGAATGTGAACTTATATTTTCTATTTATTGTTCTCTATGTTCCGAACATTTTTATTATTTTTCCATTGTGCCGAGATCGTTTCCAAATCATCGCTGATGGTTAAAATAGATTGTTCATCCGCCGGCAAAAAGCCCGACTGCAGCACGCGCTCGAAAAGTTGCGCCGCGCCGTCGTAGAAGCCGCCGACATTGTACATGGAAACGCTGCCGTCAACCAACGCCAAATGGCGCCACGAAAGCACTTCATAAATTTCTTCCAGCGTGCCGACACCGCCGGGCAGCGCCACAAAATGATCCCCGAGCTCGATCATGCGCGCTTTGCGCTCGTGCATCGTGGAAACGATTTCAAGCCGATCCAAGCCCCGATGCGCCTGCTCTTTATCGACCAGAAAACGCGGCATGATGCCCCAGGTTTTGCCGCCCGCCGCCATGACGCTGTCGGCGACAACGCCCATCAGACCGATTTTGCCGCCGCCAAAAACAAGCGTCGCGCCGAGCTCGCCGATGCGCGTCCCCAAAGCTACCGCCGCGTCACGGTACATGGCCTCATTACCGAAACGCGAACCGCAATACACAACGACTTTCAAGTTGTTTTCCAAACTCTCCGCAATCATTGCGCGCCCTCATCATACGCGATGACATCGACAACGACGGCGCCGCCTTTCGGCAGTGCGGAAACTTCCACGCAAGTGCGCGCCGGCTTGGTCGCTCCGAAAAATTCCGCGTACGCTTCGTTGAGCGTTTGAAACCCGCCCATGTCGGTAATATAGAGCGTTACTTTAACAATATCTTCTTTTGAAAGTCCGGCCGCCTCCAAAATCGCCGCCGCATTGGTAAGCGCCTGCACGAGTTGCGCGACCGCATCGTTTGACAGTTCGCCCGTGGCGGGATCCAATCCCAACTGACCCGACACATAGCACCAGCCGTTCGCCGTTTTCCCCTGTACATACGGGCCGACTGCCGCCGGCGCCTGATCGGTAATAATATTCGCCATATTGATTTCCTCCTTATAGTTTCCTGCGCAAAATTTGCTTTCCATTTGTATCATAGCGGAAACAGTGCCCCGCTGCAAACGCGCTTGACAGCCTTCCGACCGTCGGCTATAATTTTTTTGCTTTATCCGTCGAAAGTTGCAGTAAGATTAACGCTTTGCTAAAATACATGTAAACAAATGATCGTTATAAACGCTGATTTTTCACTGCATTTCATTTTCTCATTTCGTTGTTCATGAGTTACGGCCAGTTGATTTTTTACGGACAGCCGTGTGAGGAGACGTATTATGAATCGCAAATTAACAGGCAAAGGCTTACGAGTTCGCGACCGTATGATCCAAGAAACCGCGCGCATTATCCGCGAACAAGGTTTCAAACAGGCCACTGTCCGCGCCATTTCCGAGCGCGCCGGCGTGAATATCGCTTCGATCCGCTACTATTTCGGCTCGAAAGATGAGCTAATCGGCGCTGCCATCGACTATTTGATGAACAATTTCGAAAATATTGTTCACTACTTGGAAAAAGGGGACGTCGCTCCGGAAGAACGGCTATTTTCGTTTATGCGCAATTACTTCCGCTTAGCGAATATTCACCCGGCGCTGTACCGCTCGATTTCGTATTCGCCGACCGAAGAGCATCAGAATACGTATTTTATCTACACCAACTTGTTGCATGACCGCTGCTGGGATCCTATTTTGCGGACGATTTCCGAATACACCGGCGTGCGTGATCAGGCGCTTTTGCAAATCAAAACGCTCCAGCTTTTCGCGTCCCTCGAGTATCCGCTGATCCTCCATTCCAATCGCTCGGAAGGGCCGGGCCTCGCCTACATTTACCCGAACCATTTGGATGATTACATTCGCGTACTGATCGCCTCTCTGAAAACGGTTCAAAATATTTCGGCGGGCAAAAAATAAAACACAATCAACCGGCAAAAAACACCTCGCTTGGCGAGGTGTTTTTTATTTATTCCTGAACCGCTTCTTCGGCAAGCACGCGAGCGCAACGCGCGCATACGGTCGGATGCTCCGCCGAGTCCCCGACGGTTTCGCTGTGGATCCAGCAACGTTCACATTTCGGGGCCGTTGATTTTTGAATTTCACAAATAAGATCCGGCGTCGTTTCGGCTTGCATGCCGGCAGCGCCTGCCGTGCCTTCAACGACTTCGACTTCCGAAACGATGGCGAGCGCCGCGAGTTCGTCGACGATCCGCATCAGTTCGTCATACGTTTCGCCGGCGGCGTGCAGGATGACTTTGGCATCGAGCGGATGACCGATGACTTTATCTTGGCGCGCCGCTTCCAGCGCTTTTAAGATATCCGTGCGCAAGGTGAGACGTTTTTCCCAACGTTGACCGAGTTCGGCATCGCGATGCTCCTCCACCGCTTTCGGCCAATCGGTCAGGTGCACGCTTTCCGCTTTAGCGTCGACCGCCGGCATCGCCTGCCAAATTTCTTCGGCGGTGAAGCTCAGTACCGGCGCGATCAGGCGCACGAGCGTTTGCAGGATTTGATAAAGCACTGTCTGCGCGGCGCGACGCGTCACGGAGGTCGCCGTTTCCGCGTACAGACGATCTTTGACGATGTCGAGATACATCGCGGAGAGATCGACCGTGCAGTAGTTATGAATGACGTGGTACATCACATGAAATTCATAATTCTCATACGCCTGTGTCACTTTTTCACGTACTTCTTCCAAACGCAAAAGCGCCCAGCGATCGATTTCTTCCAGTTGTTCATACGCCACGTCGTCGACCCCCGGTCGGAAATCGCTCAGGTTACCGAGCAGGAAACGGAACGTGTTACGGATTTTGCGATACACATCGCTCATCTGCTTGACGATTTTCGGCGACAAGCGCACATCGCTCTGGTAGTCCGCGCTGGATACCAAAAGACGCATCACGTCCGCGCCGAATTGGTTGATGATTTCCTGCGGCGCCACCGTATTGCCGAGCGACTTACTCATCTTGCGACCTTCGCCGTCCATCGTAAAGCCGTGCGTCAAGACTGTTTTATACGGCGCGTGTCCGTTGACGGCAACCGATGTCAGCAGAGACGATTGGAACCAGCCGCGATGCTGGTCGCTGCCTTCAAGGTACATCGAGGCCGGATACAACTCCGAGCCCTCCTGTTCGAGCACGCCGCTCCAAGTCGATCCGGAATCGAACCACACGTCCATGATGTTCGATTCTTTGGTAAACTCATGACCGCCGCAATGCGGACAGGCAAAATTTTCCGGCAACAGATCTTTCGCCTCGTATTTCCACCAGGCGTCCGTGCCTTCTTCTCTCACTTTGGCGCGAACGGTCGCCATCGTTTCATCGGTGATGACGGCTTCATGGCAATCGTTGCAATAGAAAATCGGAATCGGCACGCCCCAAACGCGTTGGCGCGAGATGCACCAATCCTGGCGATCGGCGACCATGTTGTAGAGGCGTTCCCGTCCCCAGCTCGGGATAAATTCCGTATCGTTGACGGCTTTCAACGCATCGTCGCGGAAATCATCGACGGAGGCGAACCATTGTTCCGTCGCCCGATAGATCACCGGATTTTTACTGCGCCAGCAGTGGGCGAATTGGTGATGCAACGTGCTCTTGCCGAGAAGCTTGCCGGCATGCGCGAGTTTTTTGATGACCGCCACATCGGCGCCGTCCAAAACATTTAAGCCGGCGAGATCTTCGCCCGCCTCGGCGGTAAGGTTGCCCTTGTCGTCAACCGGCGAGAGAATGTCCAAGCCGTACTTTTTGCCGACTTCAAAGTCTTCGACACCGTGGCCCGGCGCGGTGTGGACGCAACCCGTGCCGGCGTCAAGCGTGACGTGCTCACCCAAGATCACGGACGACGTGCGTTCGAGGAACGGATGATGGAAGACCATGCCTTCCAGTTCCTGTCCCTTCTTCGGTTCGCTGACCACTTCGTAATCGGCGATTTTGCACGCCCCCAGCGCGGATTCCACCAGATCCCGCGCCATCAGGTAGTACTCGTCTCCCGCTTTGACCCAGACGTAGTCGATTTCCGGATGCATGGCGATCGCCATATTGGCCGGCAAGGTCCACGGCGTCGTCGTCCAAATGACGCAGAACGCATTGTCTTCATTCGCGCCTTCCGGCAGGAAGCCGCGCGCGTCGATCAGCGGGAATTTGACGAAGATCGAAAACGATTTTTTATCCGCGTATTCGATTTCCGCTTCCGCCAGCGCCGTTTCACACACCGGACACCAGTACACGGTTTTGCGGCCTTTATAAATGTAACCTTTTTTCGCCATCTCACCGAATACGGCGAGTTCACGATCTTCCAATTTCGGATCGAACGTCAAATACGGACGATCCCAATCGCCCATAACGCCGAAACGAATGAAGTCTTTCTTTTGAATTTCGATAAATTCTTTCGCGTAGGCAAGGCATTTAGCGCGCAATTCCAACGGCGACATTTCCGCGCGATTGAGGCCCGTGTTTTTGATGACGGCGTGTTCAATCGGCAGTCCGTGCGTATCCCAGCCCGGACGATACGGCGTGTAGTAGCCTCGCATCGTCTTGTATTTCATGATGATGTCTTTCAGCGTTTTATTCATCGCGTGACCGATGTGCAGGTAGCCGTTAGCGTACGGCGGGCCGTCATGCAACACGAATGACTCCGCGCCTTCCCGTTGCGCTAATCGTTTTTTATAAATATCATGTTCCTGCCAAAAATCCAACCACTGCGGTTCCCGTTTCGGCAAGTTGCCGCGCATCGGAAATTCCGTTTGCGGCAAATGTAATGTTTTCCCGTAATCCATAATGTCCTCCCTGTAATAAAAAAACGCCTCATCCCCAAGGGACGAGAACGTTGTTTCCCGCGGTACCACCCTACTGGTCATTGCTGACCGCTCAAGCGCGATAACGGTGCGACCGGCGAACACTTGCGGCATTCGCGACTCCCGAGTGATCCGCACCTATCGCATCCGCTCGGCTTCCACCGCCCCGAGCTCTCTATGGTCTGCTGATACATGCCGTCTCGTTCATTGCCTTCTGTTAGAAAATAGTTATAAATTATTATACGAAAAAAAAAGAACAGCGTCAAGAAATTACCCAGTCGCGCAAAATAAAAAGCGACCTCACAAGAGGCCGCTTTTTTCATTCCTTATTTACCGTAATTTTTATCGGCTTTGACTTCGATGCGGAATGCGTTTTCACCCAGGAATACGCGATCGACATCATATACGTCTTTGCCGTATTTCTGATCGAGATAGTATTCCACCGCGTCTTCCGCCTGATCGGAAAGCACATCGGGAGTTGCGCCATACGTGTATTTACCGAGGATTTCCGTGATCGCCGCACGGTCTTCCGCCGGCAACGCTTTCGTGTAGTCCATCAGTTCCAGAACCGTATGCGTTTTGGCAGCGACCGGTTGCGCCGGAACGACTGCCGCGCCCGGCGTTTTGTAATTGTCGTCGCCTTTGATCTGAACATCGTAAGCGCCATCTGCCACTTTTTTCACGTCGACATCATAGAAGTCTTCGCCGTATTTCTGATCCAAGTAATGTTCCACGGCGTCCTCCGCGCGTTCCGCCAAGTTAGCGGCGCTGTCGCCGTACGTATAGTTGCCGAGAATCGCCGTGATCTGTTCACGATCCGCGGCGGCCATTTCATGCGTGAAGTCCGTCAACTGCAAAACGATACCGCCGTCAGCCAATACGGTCGACGCAGGCACTGCAGCCGGTTCCGTCGGAGCGGTCGCTACGGTCGGTTCCGCCGGTGCGGGCGCAGGAACTTGGTGAGCATCGTTGGTAACGTAAATATTCATGTGGTAGTCACTGACATCTTTGTCCGTATAGACAAAGTATTGACCTTCCCCATATTTTTGGTCCAAGAAATTCTGAATATCAGCTACCGCCTGATCCACCGCGCCTTCACTGACGCCGCGTCCCAAGTAGGGTACCGCAATATCACCGGTGTGTTGTTTATCTTCAACGGTCAGCGTCTTGCTCTGGTCACGGAGATAATACATGTCAACATCGTAATAGTTCGTCGCCATGGCGCTTGTGCCGATGGCCGCCAATACGGTTAATGCTAACGCTGTCTTTCTCATCTTCCAGCCTCCTTTGGCAATGTCTGTCACTGTAATATAAAATTTTTCAGCGGATCGCAGGGACGATCAATTGCAAACAACGGACAGACTTCTGCTGCTCACACTAATACATTGTATGCTTTTATTATACATTTTCATGCCCAAAACGTCAAATATCCGTTTTTGTTGCGCCATTTTTGAGCCAAAAACAAATCAAAGAAAATTTGTGCAGACGAGTTTTCCGATATCCGACACGTCAGTCGGAATGCGCCCGGAATATAATCTTACCCGAAAGCATTGGCGTAAAAATATTTTACTTTTTTACCGAGGGACTCATTTATTTCCCAATGATAATCATAAAATTTTACACAAAAAAACAGCTCCTTGCGGAGCCGTTTTTTTATTTGTTATTGCTGTTCTTTCGCAGCCTTCGTATTCAAACGATGCTGCAAGTAGTTACGCCCGACCATAACCCGATACTGGACCTTGCCGTTATCCGACGTGACGAATACGACTTCAAATACATGATCGCCGTATTTTCGAGCCAAATATTGCGCCGCCGCTTCACAAGCCTCTTTCGGCCGGCAGC
This sequence comes from Negativicoccus succinicivorans, assembly GCF_018372215.1. NCBI lineage: Bacteria > Bacillati > Bacillota > Negativicutes > Veillonellales > Veillonellaceae > Negativicoccus > Negativicoccus succinicivorans. The sequence goes on from NZ_JAHAJN010000002.1 coordinate 34,555, forward strand.
CTTCAAAATAGCCGCGCAACTCTTTCTGATCCTGCGCGCTCAGACGTTTCGTGCAGTCCACTAACATCCCGCGCGAATCAGGTTGCGGCGGTACAATTTCCGCATCGTAAGCGCCGTTAAAATAGTTGGCATCGGCTTGCATGTACTGCCCCATGCGCACGCCGTACTCATTGTAGTAGGCGCGTCCGTCGGTGTAACCGTTCGGCGTTTCACCGGTTTGACGCGGCTGTACGCCTTTCGCCGCCGGAATTACTTGTTCTTTTCGGAATTCGCTTGTTTTTTTTCCGGCGCTACCTGCGGCGGCACGTTCGGATAAAGATCTTTGTTTTCCGCCATCTTGTCCGTCATCGGTCTGGCGTCCGGATCAAAGTAACGAGCATCCGCCTGCATGTATTGGCCCATGCGTACACCGTGTTCATTGTAGTATGCCTGACCATCGGTATAACCGTTCATGGTTTGACCGGGAGCATACGGTTGTACGCCTTTCGCCATCGGTTTTACTTCCGGTTTTACTTCCTCTTTAACGTTCTTGTCTTGTTTTTCTTGCGGCGCTACCTGCGGCGGCACGTTCGGATAAAGATCTTTGTTTTCCGCCATCTTGTCCGTCATCGGTCTGGCATCCGGATCAAAGTAACGAGCGTCCGCCTGCATGTATTGACCCATGCGTACGCCGTGTTCATTGTAATACGCCTGACCGTCGGTATAACCGTTCATGGTTTGACCTGCGGCATACGGTTGCACACCTTGTGCCGCCGGCGTAGCCGGTACCTGAGCGTTGTCCGCGGCCAATACGCTGCCGCTGATTGCTGCCAATGCAGCCATTGCGAGTAATGTCTTTTTCATCTTGCTTCCTCCTTTATACGTCTGTCACCGGAATAAAAATTCCTTTCGGCGGACCGCCAATGCGATCCATTTTCCAATCACCGGACAGACCCTTTGCTACTTTCATTATACGTTTCGTACCAAAAAGCGTCAAATATTCCTTCCGTTAAAAGCAAATAAATCGTTTCGGCCGCCGCGTCTAACCGTTTGTTTTTTCGATCCGCCATCATCTCGGCCACGACTCTTCACCACGCCCCTTTTGGGTCACAAAGCCGCATTTCACGCTTGGATGCAACGCGCTCTTTTTGTCTGTCAAATGAGGACAACTTGACGGACTTTTTATATTTTGTGATAATCTGAATTAACATCATGTGCGTATAGCAGGCACGCGTCACCAATGTAGCGGAAAGAGGTCAGCATGAATCAGTTAGAAACAAAAATCCAAACCGAAGGGCGCATTATTGATAACCGCATTTTGAAGGTCGACAGCTTTATCAATCAGCAGCTCGATCCCGATATCTATCGGGAAATCGGCGTGCGCATGGCGGCGCAGTTCGCGCAAAGCAATGTCACCCGTATTTTGACGATCGAAGCCAGCGGCATCGCGGTGGCGCTCGCGACAGCGTACGAATTGCATTGCCCCGTCGTCTTCGCCCGAAAGCAAAAGCAAAGCGCGTTCAGCGATGAACTCTATGTGACGAAAATTCATTCATACACTAAAAACACGGATTACCATGTGACTGTCTCCAAAGAGTTTTTACCCGCGGGAGAATCGGTGCTGATTGTCGATGACTTTCTCGCGCGCGGGGAAGCGAGCTTCGGTCTGGCGCGCCTGGTCGAAACTTCCGGTTCCAAGGTCGCCGGCATCGGTATCGTGATCGAAAAAAGTTTCCAGCCGGGCGGCCGACTGCTGCGCGAGGCCGGTTACGATTTACATTCGCTCGTGAAAATTAAAGCTTTTACGAATAACCAAGTCGTTTTTGACGAGTAACGAAATACACAGTTTTTTTGCGGGGAGGTTTCCATGACACGTGAACTTCGCGCGGAAATCGGTAATATCGCCACCCATGCGGTCGGCATCATCATGAGTATCCTCACGCTCGGTCTCGGCGTTTGGTCGCTTTGGCAGTTCCGCGCCGCGCCGCTTGCGCACGCCGCGCTTTGGGTATACGGTCTGTGCGCGGTCGCATTGTATACCGCTAGCACCGTGTACCACAGTTTATTCGCCGCGCCGTTGGCGCGCAAAGTGGCACGTCGCTTTGACCATGCCGCGATTTATCTGATGATCGCCGGCTCGTACACGCCGTTTTTATGGATTGCGATGCACAACCGCGGCGGTTTCACCTGGAGTATTATCATTTGGGTGGTCGCCATTGTCGGGATCATTTTCAAAGTCTTTTATGCGGGACGCTTCAAAACGATCTCCACGCTTTTATACCTGGCGATGGGCTGGCTCGCCGTCGTCATGTGGCCGGATCTGACCGCGTCCCTGCCGCCTGCCGCGATTCATTTATTGCTCGCCGGCGGCGTCGTCTATACGTTGGGAAGTATTTTTTATCTCTGGCAAAAACTTCCTTACCAGCACGTCATCTGGCACGTCTGCGTGTTGGCGGGAAGCATTCTTCAGTGGCTCGCCATTCAGCTGTATGTACTACCTTTGGGAGGACTGCTTTGAGCGACGAACAGTTTATGCGCCAAGCGTTGGCGCTCGCGGATCGCGCCGCCTCCGTGGGAGAAATTCCCATCGGCGCTATTGTCGTCTGTGACGGCAAGGTGGTCGGCAGCGGTTACAATTTGCGCGAATCCATTCCCGACGCCACCGCGCACGCGGAAATGATCGCGTTGCAGGAAGCTTGCAAAAACTTGCAGCGCTGGCGGCTTTCCGACTGCACGCTCTACGTCACGATTGAACCTTGCCCCATGTGCGCGGGCGCGATCGTCAACAGCCGCATCAAGCGGCTTGTCTACGGCGCCGCCGACAGCAAAGCGGGCGGCGTCGAAAGTATTTTTCGCATCGCGGATCATGACGCGCTTAACCACCAAGTCGAAATCCGCGCCGGCGTGTTGGAAGACGAGTGCCGGCAAAAAATGAAAGATTTCTTCCGCGCCCGCCGCGCCGCCAAAAGCGCTGACGAGAAATAAAAAACGGCCGCATTACGCTGCCATGAAAACAAAATTGACTTCATTCTTACCGTTATGGTAAAATATTTTTATCGTTTGGTGCAGATGCGCTGAACGATAGGGAGAGGTGTCCGAGCTGGCCGAAGGAGCCTGACTCGAAATCAGGTAGGCGGCAACCCCGTCTCGTGGGTTCAAATCCCACCCTCTCCGCCACGAAGATACGCGCGACGATGTCGCGCTTTTTTATTTATAAAAATGCGTGTACACAAAAACGCACGGCCGCGGCCGCGCGTTTTTCAGGGGGTACTGCTGAGCAAATTATAATCCCCTTCCTTTAGGGCAAAAAGTCTTTTAACTTGTTCAAAGTTTCGTTGTTACCGAGTGCGGCACCAAGTTGCTGTCCCGATGTTATAACCATTTGCGTCATTTCCTGCGTCTGTTCTTCCGTGAGCGGCGCGCCGGTTACTTTCGCGCCGACCGTTTCGACCAGGGAACGAACTTCCGCTTCGTAATCCGACTGATTGATTTCGCCGGCTTTAAAACGACGATACAAGTCCTGTACTTTTTCCATATCGATTTGATCGGTCAGTTGACGCAACATTTCCATTTTCTCCATACGCCTCACTCCTTTGTAGAACGGCCGCCCCGTTGCCGCGTTCGGGCGACAGATAATACAGATCACGCGGCTTCACCTGTATTATATCACCGGTAGCCGGCTCGAAACGGAACTTGCCGTTTCATACGGGTAAGGTTACAATAAAGAAAAAGCAAATTTTTACAGCCAAAAGGAGATAATATGCTTCATTTTTCAAAATGGACCGGCGTAGTGTTGGCGGCTCTGCTTTGGGTCGGCGCAAGCGCGCAGGCGATGAATGAGCCCTGGCAGGGAAATCCCGAATATCCGTTCATTGTGGCTCATGATAATGTGGTCGTTTATCAGGACAACGCGTCACTGAAGTTCCTGCAATTTACGCCGGAAGGCGTGATGTGGCGCATTGATCTGGTGACGGTTTTGCCGGCCGCCGATCCGAACTCGATTGCGCGCGTCGATCGGATTTGGTATCGCAAAATAAATGATGAGCCGCTGGATCGCGTCTACGTCAAACTCAAAGAGTATGCCCCTTGGGGTCTGCTTGATCTCACGAATACCGGCGCTTATAATTTGTTGCTGCGCGAAGGTTTCCTTGCCAGCTGGAATTTGGTGTACGGCTATCCGTATCCGATCCCGCGCGCCGTGTTTGACAACAAATAAATCGGGATACGAAATAAAAAAGCACCTCGCGCGAGGTGCTTTTTTATTTCGTGTTTTATGATTATTTGTCGGCCGGTGCCAAGACCCGCCAAATGTCTTCGATGACTTTCGCCGGTGCATAGGTCGTACCGTCTTCGACCACAATGTGCTCGACGGTCGAGGTTTCACCGTTCGCCATAAATTGCGCCTGTTCGGCCGCCGGATGCAAGACGATTTCCACAACCTCAGCGTCGCGCGTAATACTGATGGTGCGCGTTGCATCATTCCAACCGATGTCGGCGCCCGCTTGCGTCAACGCGTCGCGCAAGGCGTAAACTTGCGTGCCGTCAGAGAGCGTCTTCGCCGTGCCGAGATCGATTTTGTCTGCGTCCGCTTTAGCCGTATCCGCAGAGTCGGCCGGCGTCGCCATCGTGACTTTGCCGAAAATCCAAACCCGCTCCGGATTGGTTTGCGGCGGAAGGCTCAATGTCGCGGTCGTGTAGAGCACAAGCAGCGGATTTCCCAATACGTATTTAGTTGGGACCGCCTGCCCCGTAAGATCGGTCACTTTGTCCGGCACGTTGAGGACCACCAAACGTTCATGAGCGCCGCTGCCGTTTTTCGCAAAATAATCCAAGTCGACAGCGTACTTGCTGTCCGGATGAGCAACCAGCAAAGCCGGTTTCTTAGCGGCTTCTTGCTTGTCCGCAGCCCGCGTGAAAAATTGGATATCGTCCCCCTTTTTCCACGCGACTTTGTCGGCCGCGACGAATTCCCCCGTCGCGGCATCCACGACGCGAATACCTTGCGTCGGAACTTGCGCTTTTTCCTTTTTCCCTTGTACCGTCAGCACGCCGCCGTCTTTCACTTCCACGATCTGCGCGCGCTGCATCATGTAGCCGAGGGCTTGCGCCTGCGCTGCCGCCGGCATGGCGAACGCCACCAGCAAGGCCATGACTAACCAACCGATTCGTTTCATAGTATCCTCCTTTTGCGATCTTGTCGCTTTATGTCATCGTACCATACCTGTTTCATAAAGCGTTTAAGAGGACGTTAAAAACATTTTTCAGATACGTGTCGTCGCGGCGGCGCTTTTTTGCATTTTACCGCGATCGCGGATCAGCGCTTGCGTCAACTCCGGCAAAGCGCGGCGCACGGCGGGATACAAAACGGCCAACAGAATAAATGTCGCCGGCGCGCACAAGATGCTGGCAATGAATACGTTGCCGGCGGAACCGACCGCCATCGGGAACGGATAGCCCAGCACAAAATATTTGAACGTCGAGCGAATCAGCGGTTCGACCAGCGCGAAAATCGTGAACGCCACCGCCGAAACCGTCAGCGCCATCCATTTCGTTTCTCCGTAGCGCGCTCGCCACCAATCCGCGCCCGCGCCGGCCAGGTATCCGAGCACCGCGAACGACAGAAAAGTCGGCAACGCGCTCGTTACGTAACCCGCCAACAGATCTGCCATCGTCAGTCCGACAGCGCCGGCGAGCGCGCCGTACCAACGACCGGTGAGTAACGCGCCGATCAAAATAAAGGTATAGCCGAAATAAACTTTACCGGTCAGGCCGAAAGCCATCGGCACCTCAATGCGCAAGTACACGAAACAAATCAATGCGGCGGCCGCCATCAGCGCCGCCACGGTCATACGTCGATGCATAAACATTACCCCTTTTCGTAAAATTTTACCGTTTCTTTACTCAACTATACGGGGTAAACTGACCGCCGACAAGGACAGACCGCATGTACTTCTCATGACAGATTTTATTGGCCTGCGCTTTTTATCGCATACGAGAGAAATGAACCAATAAAAAAGACCGCCGCAGCGGTCTTTTTATTTTTTATTCTTCTTTTTCTGCCGTGTACGCGTCGATGATTTCCTGCGCTTCTTGGAACGGCACCTGTTCGTACTGGTAAAATTCCATATTGAACGTGCCGCGCCCCTGCGTTTGCGAACGCAGTTCCGTCACGTAGGAGAACATTTTGCCCAACGCGACCTGCGCGCGCACCACGGATTCGCCGCCGCGCTCGCCCGGTTCCATGCCGAGGATCCGGCCGCCTTTCGCGGAAAGATCGCCGACGATCGCGCCCATGTATTCATCGGGCACGAATACGTTCACGTTGTACACCGGCTGCAACAATATCGGTTGCGCCTGCGGAATAATCTTGCGCAGCGCCAGCGAGGCCGCCACTTTGAACGCCATTTCCGACGAGTCGACCGAGTGGTACGAGCCGTCGTAGAGCGTGACGCGCACGCCGATCATCGGATAGCCCGCGATCATGCCTTTCGCCAAGGTCTCCCGCGCGCCCTTTTCGACCGCCGGAATATATTGACGAGGTACGGCGCCGCCAAAAATGTCATCGACGAATTCAAAATCTTCCGTCGTCGGTTCGACGCGCAGGAAGACGTGACCATATTGACCATGACCGCCGCTTTGTTTCTTGTGCTTGCCTTCGCCTTCCGCCTTGCCCAGGATCGTTTCCCGGTACGGCACTTTCGGCTCGACGACGCGCGCTTTGGTGCCGTACTTGCGTTCGAGTTTGCCGAGATTATGCTGCAGATGAATTTCCCCCATCGAATAAACCAAAGTCTGCCGCGTTTCCGGATCTTTTTGCGTGACAAAGGTGGGATCTTCTTCCGCCAAGCGGAGCAAGCCGGCGGCGAGTTTTTCTTCATCGCCTTTACTTTCCGGTTCGACCGCTACTATGTACAACGATTTCGGAAAACGCACCGGTTCATATACGACCGGGAAGCCCGCGTCGGAGAACGTGTCGCCCGTCTTCGCTTCGAGTTTGGGGATCGCGATGATGTCGCCCGCCGTCGCCTGTGCTAACGGAATCTGCTGTTTGCCGACGGTCATGTACATCTTCGTAAAACGTTCCGTCAAGTCCTGCGTCTGGTTGATCAGCTTGTCGCCTTCACGCAAGGTGCCCGAGATAATCCGAATATAGGATAGTTTGCCGGCAAACGGATCGATGACGGTCTTGAAGACAAACGCGCTGAACGGATTGTCCGCGTGCACCGTGACGCTCGTTTCCGTCTTGGGATTCGTGCCTTCCATCGTGCGCGCGGAAGCGTCCGGCATGTAGCGGATAATACGATCCAGCATTTTATCCAAGCCGATCTTCGCCAGCGCCGAACCGATCATGACCGGCACAACGCGACCGCTCTTCATGCCTTCGCGCAAACCGAGGCGAATTTCTTCGACCGTCAGTTCGCCGCCATCCAAATATTTTTCCAGCAGGATGTCGTCGCCTTCCGCGGCCGCTTCAATCGCCATATCGCGTACTTCCGACGCGCGCTCCCGCCATTCTTCCGGAATGTCGATTTCCGTTTCCTGACCGTTTTCCCAAACGGTCGCTTTCATTTTCACGATATCGATGATGCCGTGGAAATCTTTGCCCTCACCCAGCGGCAAGTGCAACGGCATGACGGTTTTACCGAAACGTTCGCGCATTTCGGCAAGGGTCTTATCGTAATTCGCCTGTTCGGCGTCCATTTTATTGATGAAAATCATCCGCGGCAGCGCCAGTTCGTCACCGTAATCCCACGCGCGCTGCGTGTCCACTTCCACGCCCGATTCGGCGGAAACGATGATGAGGATGCCGTCGCATGCGCGCAACGCCGCCCGCACTTCGCCGGAAAACTCACCGTAGCCCGGCGTATCGATGAAATTCAGCTTGTAACCTTTCCATTCACAGGGCGCAAGACCCAATTGAATCGTGACATTGCGCTTGATTTCTTCGGGCTCAAAATCGAGAACATGCTTATTATCGGCGCCCGTGCCTACACCTTCGATCGCTCCGGTCGTCGCGAGCAAATTTTCGACCACGGCTGTTTTACCTGCCCCGTCGTGCGACAGGACGGCCACATTACGAATCTGAGAACCTGCATAATCTTTCACGATACCGCCTCCTCAAAGCATTTGTTAGTGACTGTTTTCGCCGCCCGCCGCGCATTTCCTTTATTTCTTAGAAAAAGTCTCCGTAACGGTTTTTATAATGTTCGCTCATTTCGCGATCATTGCGATAGGTGCGAAATGTCTGATCTTCCGCATCCTGATAGCGAATGCGGTACAGCGTCTCGGGTGAAAATCCGTCCACGCGCAAGCGATACAGCTTATCTTCGCCCGGCACCGGCAACGGCGCGGAAATAATTTTCACATTATCGCTGATGTGGAAATTCTGCTGCGCGAGTGCAACGGCGTCCGGCTGTGTCATTTCCGCGGAAAGCGGTTTCGCCATGCGGACTTCGACTGTCATGAAGTCGACCGCCATGACCCAACGGATCTGATTATCCGCCTGCACCGCAGTCGCGTCAGCAGACGGCGTCGCGACCGTCTCCGGCGCGACCACGACCACCGGCGCGTAGGCCTCTGCATGTTGCGGCGGCAACGGCGGCAACGGCGGTAAAAGTTTATGATGGCTCGGTCCCGCCTGCGCAAACGCGGCGGTAGCGGCAAAGATCAATCCCAATGTTAAAACGGGTAATTTTCGCATCGATCATTCCTCCTTTTCTGTATTATACCAAAGACATGAAAACGTCGCTTTTTCACGCCTTATCCATCGCTATGCACCCACTGAAAACAGCGTCTGCGGAACACTTACGAATAATAAAAAACGCACCGCAGTGCGTTTTTTATTTATTCTTGCGGGCGCAGGCCGCGGAACAACCGCAAAACGAGCGCAATTACCATCGCGACGACCGTCGCCAGCGCCATCCCCTTCAAGTGGAACGGGCCGAAGTCCAACACCGCGCCGGAGAGGCCGGTAATGAGCGTGACCGCGGTTAAAATCAGATTTTCCGGTTGCGTATAGTCCACTTTCTGTTCGATCAGCATGCGCAGGCCGGTGGTGGCGATGATACCGAAAAGAAGGATGCAGACGCCGCCCATGACCGGTGTCGGGATACCGTGAATGACCGCGGAAATCTTACCGATGAAAGAGCAGAGGATCGCGATGATGGCCGCACCGCGAATGACCCACACGCTGTACACGCGCGTGATCGCCATGACGCCGATGTTTTCACCGTACGTCGTATTCGGCGTCGCCCCTACGATACCGGAAAGAATATTCGCGAGACCGTCGCCCAAAAGCGAGCGCGACAGCCCCGGATCCGTCATCAAATCGCGGCCGATGACATGGCTTGTCACCACAAGGTGACCGATGTGTTCGGCGAAAACGACAAAGACCGCGGGCAAAATAATGATGATGGCCTGCCAGTTCCATTCCGGCATATACAGCGTCGGCACGGCGAACCACGGCGCCGCCGCGATCGCGTCTATATCAACGATGCCGAGGAAGAGCGAGAGGATGTACCCCGCGACCACTCCCAACAACACCGGAATGACGCCCAAAAAGCCGCGACCGAATAAAGATACCAAAACGGTTACAACCAAGGTGAAAATCGAAACGATCACGGCCAGTTGCGGATCGATGCCCGGAACGGGGTCACCGACCAAGCCCGCCATATTCATCGCGCTCGGCGCCAATTCCAAACCGATGATCGCGACGATGGCGCCCATCGCCGCCGGCGGAAACAGCGTATCAATCCAGCCGACACCGACCTTTTTCACCAAAAAGGACAGCAGGACGAAGCACAGACCGAAAACGATGAAGCCGCTCTGCGCGGCACCGTAACCGAGTCCCATGGAAAGGATCAAAGTGACCGGCGAGATAAACGCAAAACTCGAACCGAGATACGCGGGTAAGCGCCCTTTACAGATCGCCATGTACAAAAGCGTGCCGATGCCGTTCATCAAAAGCGCGATCGAAGGGTCAACCTTCAGCAAAAACGGTACGAGCACCGTCGCGCCGAACATGGCGAACAAGTGTTGAATACTCAGGGGAAATGTTTCCCAAAGCGGTAATTTTTCGTCTACGTCCACATATTTTTTCATCGGTCTCCCCGTTTCATGAAAAAAGCTCTCTGTGCACAGAGAGCTTCGGATGTTGCGCCGGACCTGCTCCGACTCACAGGACTGCATAATATGTACTACGCATCAGTATAGCAAGTTTTAAAAAGCTTGCCAATATATTTCAGCGCGGCGGCTGCCAGCGCCGATTCGGCGGAATCCCTTCCGAGAGCGCGCGGACTTTGGCCCAATGCGCTTCCCGTTCTTCCAGCTCGCGCGTTTTGCGTTCCACGCCCAAAATCATGCCGACGGAAATCAAGTTCACGACCATCGCAGAACCGCCGTAACTGATGAACGGCAGCGGCACACCCGTAACGGGCAATACGCCGAGCGTCATCGCGGTATTGTACAAGCCCTGCCCGACCAGCAGCGTCACCAATCCGTAGACCAAGTACGCGCCGTATTGATCGCGCGCGCGACCGGCGATTTTAAAACCGGTGAATAAAAGCGCGAGAAAGGCGAACAGAACAAGGGCCGCCCACAAAAAGCCGGCCTCCTGCGCAAAGACGGCATACGCGAAGTCCGTGTGTTGTTCGGGCAGGTACGCGAATTTACTCAAACCTCGCCCTAACCCTTGTCCCAAAAAACCGCCGGAACCGACGGCAATGATGCTTTGCACGACCTGGTACCCGAGATCGCGCGCGTAGCTGAACGGATCATACCAGGCGATAAGACGTTGCATGCGATACGGCGCGGCGACAACGCCCGCGACGAATAAAATTGCGACCGCGATCAAAGTACCGACAATTTCCAGCTTCGGCAAGCCCGCCAAAAAATACAGCAAAAGCGGCACGCCCAAGACCAAAATCACGGTGCCGAAGTCCGGCTGCAGAAAAATGAGTGCGTCAAATATCAACGGCCATAGCAGCGGTTGCCATTCCGCAAGAAAGATCTTCATTCGTTTCCACTGCTGTTTTCCGGCGGCTCCCAACGCGCCGCCCAGCGACTGCCAAAGCCGCACCGGTTCGCCGCGCTCGACACGCAGCGCCAGACCAGAAGCGGTGCACATAATGCCGACGAGTTTCGCCACTTCGGACGGTTGAAACGTAAATCCTCCCAACGCGATCCACCGACGCGCTCCGTTGACGGTCAGTCCCGCCACCTGCACGAGGAGCAGCATCAGCACCGTGATCCCGATCCATAGCGTCATACTCTTGCGCAGGTTCTGATAATTAAACCGATAAACCAAGCCGCCGCAAATCGCGCCGAGAGCTAAAAACAGCGCATGACGAGACAGATCGGAGGTGACCCCCGAGGCACTGCGCAAATTCATATAAAAGGTCGAGCTGAAAACATTCACCGTGCCCACGACCAGCAAAAACAGCACCGCGACGAAAAACCAGTCGCCGTAACCGAATTTGCGCAGATGAATTCGATGGCCGAGCGCGCTCCAAAAGCACCGCCGGCTTTGCTTACGCGTTCTCTTCGTCATGGTCTTTCCTCTCCGGCGCTACGGCTACCAGACGGTAAATCGGTTGCCCTTTAGCGGAAAATTTCTGTTCGTATTCCGTGCGGACATTTTCCGCCGGCTCGTTTTGATGCAAATCATCCGTCACATCGCGCAGCGTCCAGCCGAGCGCTTGAAACTCTTCGATGGAAAAGTAAAATAAATCGTGATTGTCCGTCTTGAAATGAATTTCTCCCTGCGGCGCCAAGAGCGTCGCATATTTTTCAAGAAAGCCGCGGTGGGTAAGCCGCCGTTTGGCATGCCGCGCTTTCGGCCACGGATCACAAAAATTAAGATAAAAGCGATCCACTTCGCCCGGCGCGAACGCGTCCGGCAGTTCGCTGATATCACCTTCGACCAGGCGCACATTGGCAAGTTCCGCTGCCGCTACCTTCTGTCCGGCGTAGTATAGTACGCCGCGCTGCAGTTCGATACCGATGATGTTCACATCTTCGTGCCGCGCCGCCAAGCCGGCAATAAATTGCCCTTTGCCGGTGCCGAGCTCGACCCACAGCGGACGTTCACCGCGCGCGAAAATGTCCCGCCAGCGCCCGCGGCAATTTTCCGGCCAACCGATCGACAAAAAATCAGCGTAGTCGAGAATCGCTTCATCGATCCAGGGTTTTCTTCGTAAACGCATGTTGACTCCTTTCGCTAGTCCTCCTGCGGCGCCGCCGCAAGTTGGTACTGCGTTCGCGACGGCCGTTGGTGCGTCGCGACGATAAATTCTTTATGAAAGCGGGCCTGCCATTGCGCCGCCAGATTTTCCTCCCGCAAATACTCCGCGACCCCCGGATGCACCTGCACCAGTACGCTATCGGCCAATCCCCGCTCTGCTTTTCGCCGCAGCTCTTCGGTGATTTGTTCCACGATCGCGGCGGCCGTCATCACGTACCCCGTACCCGCGCATTCCGGACAACGCATATAGCGACTCTCCTGCAGTGTGGGTCCGGTCTTGTGACGCGTCATCTCGACCAGTCCGAGCGCCGTCATTTCCACGACCGTCGTGCGTACGCGATCTTCTTTGACCGCCGCCCGCAATTCCGTGAGCACGAGTTCGTGATCTTCTTTGCGCTGCATATCAATAAAATCGACGATGATAATGCCGCCGATATTGCGCAAGCGAATCTGTCGCGCCACTTCCTGCACCGCGGCGAGATTGACGCGCAACGCCAAGTCGTCCCGCCCGTGTCCGCTCCGAAATGTCCCGGAATTGACGTCGATCGCGGTCAGCGCTTCGGTCGGATCAATCACGATGTACGCGCCGCCCGCCACCTCCACGCGGCGTTCGAGCAACGGCGCGATCGCGTCCTGAATGCCGTGCTGCACCAGTAAATCGTTCGCCGCGACATAGGACACTTCCACTTGCGGCTGTTCGGAAACCAAATCGGCAAGCCGTTCATACGCGGCGCGATCGTTCGTAATAATCTGTTCGGTCGACGGCGTCACGTAATCGCGCGCGGCGCGTAACACAATATCCGCTTCCCGATAAAGACACGTCGGCGCGGATGCGATCTTCGCCCGCCGCCGGATACTTTCCCAGGTGCGCCGCAGGAACGCGAGGTCATGCGTTAATTCCGCCGCATCCACACCTTGTGCTGCCGTCCGCAGAATAAACCCGCACGCCTCGTCTCCCGAGCCTAATTGGGCGCCGACGAGTCCGCGCAAGCGTTCCCGTTCATCCGCCTCCTGTATTTGTTTCGAAACGCCGACGTAACGGCCCTTGGTTAAAAGCACCGCATACCGTCCCGCCAGCGAGGGTTTAGTCGTAAGCATCGGACCTTTCGTGCCGCGCGCTTCTTTCGTCACTTGCACGAGCACGCGCGCCCCGACGCTGATTTTATGTCCTTCAAGATCGCGCGATTTGCCGCCGAGAAGCGGCAAGTAACCGTTTTCGCCGGTGCCGATATCGACAAACGCCGCATCGAGCGCCGCGACCACATTTTTGACGACTCCTTTATAAATACGATGCAGCAGCGGTTCCCCGTCGGTCGGCTGAATCACCAAGTCCGTCAGAGTATTTTCCTGCGTCACCGCGATAATCGTCTCCCGCGGAGTCGTATTCACCAGTAAGCGGCTCATAATTTTTCCTGCGCCGCCGCATCGAGCGGCAAAATATACGTGCCGTCTTCTGTACGGCGCGCCACCTTCACACGCGACACCAGGCACTGTCCCGCGGCAACGGGCAAGGCGAAGTCATTCGCCAAAATCTCCCAGAGTTCCGTCGGTTTGATGCTGCCGGCGAGCGTGCGCCAAAGGCCGACCGTAACGGTTACGAAATCGTCTTCGATCCGGCCGCGCAACGGTTCGGGCACAATGTTACGCACATCGAGTTGCCGCGTTTTCTTCGGCGTGACTTTCGTATAGGGAATCGTCGTCGCGCTGTCAAAGCGCGTCAAAACGTCCTGCAATTGCGCATCGGTAAATGCCGCCGTAAGCGGACCGGTCACCTTGTATTGCTCGTAATTGATCAACGCCATCAGTTTCGGCGCGCGCTGTTCGATATATGCGCCCGCCGTCAAACGCACGCCCGGCGCCAAGGCGGCCGCCAGCGCGCGCGCCGCGTCTTCATACGGCACGTCTTCGCTCAATTCGACATCCATATACAACGGATCGGCCGTCACGCCGACCGCGAGCGCGGAATCGTAGCTGACTTTCATATGCGCATGGAAGCCTTCCGAATATGCGATCGGCAGATCGGAGCGGCGCAACGCGCGTTCCATCGAGCGCATGAAATCAAGATGCCCTAAAAAACGCAACGGCTCATCTTTCGCGATAGATAAACGTAGTCTTGGCACGATTTCCCTCCATTCCGTCGAGTACGCTGACGCCGAGCTGCGGGCAAACGCCGCAACCCGCGCAGGAAAGGCGGCGGCAATCATGTGTCAGCGCGGCGTTCACGCCCTGTCGCCATTCGCGATGCAGAAAATCTTTCGTCACGCCGCAATCGATATGCTCCCAGGGCAACGGCTCATTGAAATCGCGCTGCCGCTCCGCATAGTAGCGCGGATCGATGCCGGTCTCCTGAAATGCTTTATCCCAGTATTCCGGCTTGAACCATTCCGTCCAGCCGTCAAATTTCGCGCCTTGCTTCCACGCGGCGTAAATGACCTGCGCGACGCGCCGGTCGCCGCGCGCCAAGACCGCTTCCAGCAAACTGGTCGGCGCATCGTGATAGTGGTAATGAATATTGCGGCTTTTGATTTGACTTTTCAAATACAGTTGCCGCCGTTCGATTTCCGTTTTCGGAATTTGGCCGAACCATTGGAACGGCGTGAACGGTTTCGGCACGAAACTCGATACGCTGATCGTGACATGCGCGTTCATGCGGCCCGTGATCGATCGGTACAGATCGCTCACGCGGTAGCCGAGTTCCGCGATGCCCGCTAAATCTTCATCGGTTTCCGTCGGCAAGCCCAACATGAAATAAAGCTTCACGCGATTCCAGCCGGACGTAAACGCGTTGGTGCAGGCTTGCATTAAATCTTCTTCCGTCACGCCTTTATTGATCACATCACGCAGGCGCTGCGTGCCCGCCTCCGGAGCGAGCGTCAGACCGCTTTTACGCACCTGCTGCACTTTTTTCGCGATATCGACGGAAAAACTGTCGATGCGCAGTGACGGTAAGCTGATGCTCACGCCGCGATCGGCGAACTCCGCGAACAACGCGTCGACCAGCGAGGCGAGCTGCGAATAGTCGGCCGAGGAAAGCGACATCAGCGAAATTTCATCATAGCCGCTGTTTTTAATCAGTTCGCGCGCGATCGCCAGCAACTGTTCCTGCGTTTTTTCCCGCACCGGACGATAAATCATCCCCGCCTGACAAAACCGACAGCCGCGCGTGCAGCCGCGAAACAATTCGAGCACGGCGCGATCATGCACGGACGCAATATGCGGCAAAATCGGGTGTAACGGCACGGGCAGCGCGTCCACATTTTCCACCACGCGTTTTCGCACCTTCGCCGGCGCCGCCGTCGTATTCGGCACGAGCCGCGCGAAATTTCCCGCGCGATCGTAATGCGCATCATAAAACGCGGGCACATAGTTGCCCGAAATTTGCGCCATACGCTCCAAAAGGCCGCGCCGTCCGTCAGGCCGCCCCGCCGCCTTCCACGCTTTGACGGCATCGACCAATTCGACAATCGACTCTTCCGATTCACCGACAAAAAAGACATCGATAAACGGCGCGAGCGGCTCCGGATTGTAGACGCAGGGACCGCCCGCGATCACGAGCGGCATATCGTCCGTACGTTCTTCGCTCCAGATCGGCAATCCCGCCAAATCGAGCATATTCAACACATTCGTGCAGGACATTTCATACTGCAAGGTAAAACCGAAAACGTCGTATTCTTTCACCGGCGTTTTGGTTTCCAACGTATAGAGCGGCAACCCGTTTTGGCGCATGGCCGCTTCCATATCCGGCCACGGCGCGTAAACGCGCTCGGCGACCACGTCTTCCTCTCGATTAATCACTTCATATAAAATTTTCAAACCGAGATGGCTCATCGCCACCTCATACACATCGGGAAACGCGAGCGCCACCGACACCGCCATCTGACGGTGATCTTTGACGATGCTGTTGTATTCGCCGCCGATGTAACGCGCGGGTTTTTGCACGGTATTGAGCAAAAACGGCGAGACGCTGACTGTAGACATCCTGACTCCTATCTAAGCGGACGCATCAAACAAAACGGTTTTGCGCCGCAGATAAATATTTAATAACAACGCGACGCTGCACAAATTAAGCGTCAACGAACTGACTCCGTAACTTAAAAACGGAAGCGGGATACCGGTGACCGGCATGATGCCGATCGTCATCCCGACATTAATGAAAATTTGAAACAACCACATCGCCACGATACCGGTCGCGATATAGCGTCCGAACCGATCGGCGGCCGTGCTGGCAATCCAAATGCCGCGGTACAGCAGCACGAAGTACAACAGCAACAGCAATAACGCGCCGACCAGACCCGTTTCCTCACCGACCACCGCGAAAATAAAGTCCGTGTGGTTTTCCGGCAAAAAATTCAACTGGCTCTGCGTGCCGGCAAACAAACCCTTGCCGATCAGACCGCCCGAGCCGATCGCGATTTTCGACTGGATCACGTGGTAGCCGGTGTTGAACGGATCGCGTTCCGGATCAAACAGCACGAGAATACGATTCTTCTGGTACTCTTTGAGCAGGAAAAACCACGCCAGCGGTAAGACCGCCAGCCCCGCCAGGCAAACCTTGCGAATGTAGTCCATGCGCACGCCCGCAATATACAGACCGCCGAGCGTAATCGCGCCGAACACCAAACTCGTGCCCAAGTCCGGCTGCAGCAAGACCAACACAAACGGCGGCAGCAGAAAAAGCGCCGTGTAAAAAAGTCCGCTCCATTTTTTCAAATCCAGCGACGGCCGACACAAAAACCACGCTAAACAGACGATATAAATGATTTTCGCAAATTCCGACGGCTGAATACTGATCGGTCCAATCGTGATCCAGCGTTGCGCGCCGAGCGCGCTCGTGCCCACCAGCATAACCGCTGTCAAAACGATTAAATTGGCCCCATATAAAGCCGGCGCGTAACGGTAAAGCTTTCGGTAGTCAAAGCGCAACAAGTACACGAAGATGGCGATATCCGCCACCAAAAACGCCGCCTGTTTCGCCAAGTAGTCCGAAACATGAAGGCCCGCCTGATTGATGTGGGACGCCGATCCGATGAAGAGCAACCCGAGCAGCGTCAACGCCAGCGTAACCAACACCAGCGCCCGATCCGTCGAGCGCCACCAACGTTCGATGCCCATACTAGCCTCGGCGCCGGCGCCATGCCGAGCTTTGCGATTGACGACGGGCGATGCGCGAGCGTTTGCTTTCCCCCGAACGGTAGTGCCGGTCGATGAACCGCGACCACTCTTTGACGCCGCGTTCCCGTCCCGCTAAAAAGTCGTCGACCATTTGCGTCATCGCTTTGCCGAACGCGCCCAGCTGCGCCACGTTCGTGACGTTCCCCGCCTGCGACTGCGCCACAACTTCCGGGGCATGCGGCAAGATGCCGCCGAGATGTTCCGGCTGCATCTGATTCGCCATTTCTTCGGCCGTCAAATACCCCGGCGTCTGCGCATTATGAAAATTATTGAAAATCAACGCGTAATGAAACATCCGATCTTCATGCATATATTGCATGACGCGGTCGGTATCTCGCAACGACACCCAGGTCGGTTCCACGACGAGAAAAATCCGATCCGCCATCGCAAGCGTATACATAAGACCTTTACCGATGCCCGCCGGGCTGTCGACCAAGAGGTAGTCATAGCGGTCACGCAAATCTTCCAACACGGTCAATACCGCATCGCCTTCGAGCTCTTCCCAGCGGTATTGCTGGCTGGCCGGCATGAAATCGAGATTCGGCGCGATATGTAAAATCGCATCTTCTTCAAAACAACGTCCCGTTGCGACATCGAAAATATCAAACAGCACGCGGTCCTCGACGCCCAGCACCAGGTCGAGGTCGCGCAGACCCATGTCGCCGTCCAGCAGCAACACGCGTTTGCCGCGTTCCGCCAGCGCCGCGCCGAAGGTCGAGGTGACTACGGTTTTACCGACGCCGCCCTTGCCGGATGCCAGTGTGATGATTTGCCCCATTTATCGTTTCCTTTCTATTATTTCGCTGTCGGAATGTGAAAATACGCATCCAACATTTGTTTGACGATCGGCGCCGCCGACTCAATCCCGTAGCCGGCGTGTTCCACCAGCACCACAATTACAATTTGCGGATGGTCATACGGTGCGAACGCCGCGAACCACGCGTGATCCGGACCGTCGCCCGTTTCCGCCGTCGCGGTTTTGCCGCCGACTTCAATCGGATAGCCGTGAAACAAGGCGCCCGCGGTGCCGCCTTCCTGCGTAACCGCCCACATGGAACGTTTCACGGTATCGAGTACCGATTTCGGAACGACAAGCCGTCCCGTCACTTGCGGCTGATGGATTTGGTACGGCGAGCCGTCCAGATGATTAATGCGGCTTACGAGGTACGGTTTGTACCGCGTCCCGCCGTTGGCGATCTGACTGACGACGGAGGCCATTTGCAGCGGCGTCGCCAAGTTAAAACTTTGCCCGATCGCCGCGTCAAACGTTTCGCCTAAATACCAGTCGTCATGAAATACTTCTTTTTTATACTGTTCGGTCGCTACCAGTCCGGACGCTTCCCCGTATAAATCAATGCCGGTCGCTTCGCCCAAACCGAACGCGCGCGCCATCTCGGCGATCCGGTCGATGCCCAGACGGTGGCCCAATTCGTAGAAGTAAACATTATCCGATTTGGCCATGGCCTCCTGGAAATTAATCCAGCCGAACGCTTCGCCTGCCGCATTGCGTTTATCAATCAGCCAGTGCCGACCGTTATCGTAAATCCGTTCCTCCGGCGTAACAACTTTCGCGTTGAGCGCCGCGGTGCCGGTGATTACCTTAAAGATGGAGCCCGGCGGATAGGTACCCGAGACCACGCGATCATCAAACGGACGCAAACTGTTTTCATTGAGATCTTGCCATTCTTTCGCCGAGATGCCGACCGCAAATGAATTCGGATTAAACGACGGCCAGTTGGCCATCGCCAATACCGCGCCCGTATTCGGATCGAGCGCGACGGCCGCTACCCCGGTCGGCCAAATATGCGACTTCGCAAGCTCGGACAGATGCTCTGAAATCGCCGCTTCCGTCGCCCGCTGCAACGGTAAATCCAAGGTCAGACGCAAATTATGACCGGGCGTAATCGGCGCTTCCTCAATGTTTTTGACCGGCCGCCCCGTGGCGTCTACTTCCACCTGCCGACCGCCGGTTTTTCCCTGTAACAGATCGTTATAATATAATTCCAAGCCGGCGCGACCGACAATCGTTCCGGGCGCAAATTCGCTGCCATCGGCTTTGCGATCTTCCGGACCGGCTTCACCAACGTAACCGATGACGTTCGCCGCCAATGATCCGTACGGATAGTACCGCAACGGCTGTACCTCGATCGTCACGCCGGGATACTCGGCGCGGTACTCTTCAATTTTCGCCACGATATCGGGGCCGATATCCACTTTAATCGGAACCGGTCCGAACGACGTGCCGTGGTCTTTGATTTTCTTTTGAATGTCCGCCGGCGTCATTTGCAACACATTCGCCAAACGCGCTTCCAGCGCCGCATCCATCGATTTTTGCTGCGGCGTATACGAAACGATATAGACCGGTCGCGAACCGACGATAATTTCGCCGTTGCGATCGAGCAAGACGCCGCGCGTCGCCTGAATGGTCATTTGCCGAATGCGGTTGCCGTCCGCGAGCTCTCGGTAATGTTCCCCGTCGATCAGCTGCAACACGAACAGGCGCAACACGAGTAACATAAAAAGGCCCGCGATGACGTAGATAAACGAATTGTACCGACGATCGGTAACTTTTTTATATAAGCTTTCCAGCATGTCAATCTCCTTGGCGGCGCGGCCGCAAAAGCGGATGCAGCGCCAGGGCCACCAGCGCGTTCAAAAGCGCCTGCGGCAACGCTACGCTGAGGAAACTTCGCGTCACATTAATCGGTATGCCCCCCAGCCACCAACTGCAATAGTATACAAGCGCCGCGAAAAGACTTGCCACAAGCACCGCGAGAAACGACATTTCCCAACGAATCTGAAAGCGCGACCAGGCGAGCCACAACGGCAAAATGAGCAGCAAGTATCCCGCCAGATGCGGACCGAAAAAATTGGCGGCCAGCACATCGGCGATCACCCCCGCCAAAGCAGCGGCAAAAAGACCGTACCGCGGTCCGTAGAAAAGCGTAATGAGGACCACCGCCACCAGCCAGAGATCGGGACGCACCTCCGCCTGCCACCAAAACGGCAACACGGCCGTCTGCAGGAAAAAAATAAGCAGCGCGCTTACCCACCGGCGGGTCGTTGTCATTCCTTCGCTCCTTCCTGCGGCGCATCGGGAACGAGATTCGGCATCTGCTCAAGCGGCACGGCCGCGGTGGACGCGTTCAAAATCACCAACACTTCTTCCAATTTGGTAAAATCAACGGCCGGGGTCAACACGGCGCGCTTTACGACCCCCGAAGGATCCGGCACGATTTCTTTCACCGTACCGATCAAAAGCCCCTTGGGATACAATCCCCCGTATCCCGACGTGACAATCGCATCCCCGACCACGATATCGCCTTCTTTGACGATATCGATCATCTCCGGATGCGCGACATCGTTGCCGTTGCCGGAAACGAGCGCCGCCACGCGCGACTGCGGGCGCTGCACGATACCACCCACCGCGGTGCGGGGGTCTAAAATAAATTGGATTCGCGCCGAGTGCGGATACACATCGCTGACAAATCCGACCACGCCCTGCGGCAACATCACCGCCATATATTTCGTCAAACCTTCCGCTTTGCCGCAGTCGATCACCGCGCTCTGCGTCCAGCCGCCGTCATCGCGAGTAATCACGCGCGCGGCCCGCACCTGATATTGCGGATAGGTCGCTTCAAATTGCAACAGCGCTCGCAGGCGTTCATTTTCCGCGACAATTTCGCGTTGCGCCGTCAATGCGCCGCGCAGCGCGTCATTTTCCGCTCGCAGCTGTTGCAGTTCCGCATAGCCGGTTACCGCGCCGCGCAAGATCGTCGCGCCGCCAAGCACCTCCTGCGCCACACGCGCCGTTCCGTATTCAAACGGCGTCGCAGCCGCGACCAGCGGTTGCGTGACAAAAGGCACCGCCTCACGATGCCTCCATGCCCAACCGACCAAACCGATCAAAAGCAGGATGGCAATCGCCCAAACCAGCGTGCGTCGTTCGATTCCCCGCACTATTCATTCCTCCCCACGTTGCCACCGACCAGTAAATACGGCCACTCCGCGCGGCGCTTCAACGCCAGCATGCCGCCTCGCGCCACGGTGCCGAACGGCTCTTTCGCGACCTGCACGGGAATGCCGAGCGTTTCCGCGAGCGCCAAATCAAACCCTTTGACCAATGCCGCGCCGCCGGTCAGGCGTACGCCGTTTTCTAAAAGATCCGCCTGCGCCTGCGCGGAAAGTCCGCGTACTAAACGGCGAAAGCGTTGCAGCCAGACATTCGTCACTTCACGCACGAGCGGCAGCAGCTCCGTCGATGTCACAGTGAACTCCGTCAATGTGCCATCAGCCAGCAGGCGTCCCGTACACTCCTGTCGGGTTTCGCCGACGCTCTGTACGCAGACCGCCACTTCACGCACGAGCGTTTGAATCGTAGCGGACTCCACCATCACTCCGTAGGTTTCGCGCAAGTACGCCCGCAACGCCGCGCTCAAAGCGCGGCCGCCGGCCGGCAGATAATCATTAGCGAGATAACCGCCGCCCGAAAGCGCGGTCAACGTAAACCCTTCGCCGCAATCCGCCGCCATCGCCGCTTCCGCGCGCACCGGATCCCAACCGGTACCTATCGCCGCCGCCGCGCCACGATCCGCCAGCAACGTTTCCAATACGCCCGCCTTGCGCGTCGTCTGCAACCATGCCCGGACCGCCACCTGCGACGGCAACGAAGGCACGGCAAGACACACGGTCGGCCGCGTCACGGCACCGCGTTGCACTTTATCCAAAATCGATTGTAATAGTAATTGCGCGGCGGCCTGTTGCGCCACGACGCCGCCCGCGAACGGTCGCACCGCGACGAGACCGCGCGGCTCCGCCCGCAATCGGATCGCCGCCTCGGTACCGACAGCGACGACTTCCCCCTGCGTGGTTACCGCCGCCAGCGACGGCTCGGATATTTCCTGCTGAGCATCCGCCACCACCACACGTGTATATAACGAGCCCGGGTCGATCCCGACCAGCAGACTGCGCATTGAAATTCGTTTCATCTCTTCGCTCCGTCACGATTATTATTTCCTTAATTGCCTATCTTGTTATTTTAACATATTTCCTATAGTAGCGCGCACCGGAAAACGCACGCCGGCAATGCTTTTACCAATGGTTAATGTCTTTTTGCGTGTGCTTAATACTATTTATGCTAAAATGAAACTGATCTGTTTTGTTTTTAAGGAGGATTCATGGATAAAAAGAAAAAGCGCTGGGTAATCGGCGCCATCATCCTTTTATGTATTGCATTTGCTGTTTTTTTACAACCGTCACGCTCTGACAAAAAAACGATTCATAACGGCGACGGTTACGTGGCGGTAATTCGTGTCGACGGTCCGATTGTCGGCGCCGACGATATGCCGTCCAACCTTTTCAGCGGCGGCACAACGGCCTCATCGGGACGTCTCATGAAAGAAATTCGCCAAGCGTCGGCGGATCCCGCCGCCAAAGCGGTCCTATTGCGTATTAACAGTCCCGGCGGTTCGGCCACCGCATCACAGGAAATCGGCGACGAAATCGATCGGCTGAAGGCAAGCGGCAAACCGGTCATCGTTTCGATGGGCGACACCTGCGCGTCGGGCGGATATTGGCTCGCCGCGAAAGGCGATCGGATTTTCGCCAACCCTTCCTCGATGACGGGCAGTATCGGCGTATACATCGGCTATACGAACTATGAAAAATTGATGGGTAAACTCGGTATCAACAACGATAAAATTAAATCCGGCGCGCATAAAGATATTCTTTCGCCGGATCGTCCGATGACACCGGAAGAGCGCGCCCTCGTGCAAGGCATGGTCGATGACATTTATGAACAATTCGTAGACGTTGTCGCAACCGGTCGGCAAATGGATCCGCAACGCGTTCGCGAACTGGCCGACGGACGTATTTTTACGGGACGTCAGGCGCAGGCCGCCGGTCTCGTGGACGAGATGGGCAATTACTATGACGCGCTCGATTATACGGCCAACCTCGTCGGCTTGCCCGCGACGGACGTGCCCACGCGCGAATACGACGACGCTTCGGTTTCCTGGCAACGTCTTTTCGGCGCCGAACTCCGCGGCGCGTTTCGTGAAAGCATCGGGAGCTTAGCTCGTCGCGAAGGCGGGAGCGCTCGCACCGAATGGGAGGCGCCGCATGCTCAGTAACGCGTTGGAATTTCTCTATGATGTGATCACGCGGCCGCAATGGGCGTTTTATCACATCACTCATACCGATGCCAAGGGCGAAGCCGTCATCGTGTTTATTTTGAGCACGCTGATCACTTCGCTCGCTTCGGTCGGGCTGATGCCGAATACCCTGGTCGCCGTGTTCGCCGGCTCACTCATCGGCGGCGCATTGTATTTTTTAATCGGCGGCGCTCTCATGCATTTCTGCGCGTCTCTTTTGGGCGGCGAAGGGACCGTGCAAGGGCTCTTGCAGGCCTTGCCGTTCGCGTTGTTTCCCAACGCCCTGACAGCCTTGGGCGTGATCCTTAATTTCTTGCCGGCGGCTGTCAGTGCGCCGCTCTTTGACGCGCTCACGTTGGTGGTGACGTGCTGGACGATCTTCCTATTGGTCACGGCGTTGCAAAAAAATTATGGAATCAGTCTCGGGCGTGCTGTCTGCACTTTACTGTTTCCGTTTATCGGCCTCTTGCTCTTGGTCACCTTCCTGATTATTGCTTTCGTCTGGTTATTTCTCGCGAATATGCCGATGTGGTCAGGGGCGCTGGAAGAACTCAGCCGCTTTTAGCGAGATCCGTTATGCTTCACGCATCTGTATTTACGCAATAAAAAAACTGCCACATGGCAGTTTTTTTATTTTCTTACGCGTTATTTTTATCGTCCGACTCGGCGCCGGAAAAGGTATCGCTTTCCTGCAGCACCCGTTTTAAAATTTTTCCCGTGCTGTTTTTCGGGAGCGCATCCAAAACGACGTATTTGCGCGGCAATTTGAACGCGGCGAGACGTTGCGCCAAATATTTGCGCAAGGCCTGCGTATCGAGTTCCGCGTCTTCGTGCAACACGATGTACGCGCACACGAATTGTCCGCGCAAACCGTCGGGATGACCGACCACCGCGACTTCCGCCACGCCCGGGTACCGATAGATTTCGTCTTCCACTTCGCGCGGGTACACATTTTCCCCGTTGACGATGATCATGTCCTTGGAGCGGTCGACGATGTAGATATACTCGTCTTCATCCATATAGGCGAGATCGCCCGTATGCAGCCAGCCGTCCTGCAAGGCCTCCGCCGTCGCTTCGGGTAAATGCCAATATCCTTGCATGACGTTGGCGCCCTGCACTAAAAGTTCACCGATCGTTCCCGGCTCATACGTCGTCGCGTCGTACCCGCTGATTTTAACGCGTACGCCCGGAAGCGCCGGACCGATGGAGTAGTATTTATGTTTCGCTTCCGGATTGACCGCGACGACCGGCGACGCTTCCGAAAGTCCGTAACCTTCGATGATCGGCCGACCGTAAATTTCTTCGAATTTCTTCGCGACCGGTTCGGGTAAACTGGCTCCGCCCGAGACGAAGAGACGGACCGATTTCAACCGTTCGGGCGCGGCCAGGCGCACCAGCAGATGGTACAACGGCGGCACTAAGAAAGATACCGTTACCGCATACGTTTCAATCGCCTGCAAGATTTCGCCCGGACGGAACGTGTTGACCGGAACGACGCTGGCCCCTCGGATAAGCGGATTCATGACGCAGGTCGTCCAACCGAAACAATGGTACATCGGCAACACGCAAAGAACGTGATCCTCCGGCGCGTGCGGTAAAACCGCATTGAACTGCTTGACGTTTTCCGCCAGATTACGATGCGTGAGCATCGCGCCCTTGGGTCGACCGGTCGTGCCTGACGTGTAAATGAACGTAGTCACATCCGCATCTTCCCGTTGCGCTTCGGCGGGAACGCATTCCGCCGCGGCGATGCCCTGAGCTTCTTCGGCCAGGTCCGCCACCAAAAGCAGCGGCGCCGCCGTGTGCAATTCTTTGTGCGCGACCAACAACACCAAGCCCGCGTCTTTGGCGATATAGTCCACTTCCGCTTCGGTCAACATGCAGTTGATCGGGACGACGATCGCGCCCAGACTGACGATCGCGAAGTAAATGTAAATAAACGCGGGACTGTTTTGTTCATACAAACCGACACGATCGCCTCGCTTCACGCCCTTTTTGTGCAGGACGGTGCGATACCGCGCGATGTGTTCTTTCAATTGGCCATACGTGACATTTTCGGGACCGCGAATGGCGATACTCTCCGGATTATGACGGGTGATCAGTTCATCCAGTAACATGGTTTCCTCCTTGGCCGAAATCTCGGCAGCTCATTTCTTATATTCTACATGAAATTTTTAATTATGGGCAAAAAAAAAGACACCTTCGTGTCGAATAAATAAACTGGCGGAGCGGGTGGGATTCGAACCCACGCACGGGGTAAACCGTCTAACGATTTAGCAAACCGTCCTCTTCAGCCTCTTGAGTACCGCTCCGAGTAAAAGCTTCCACTATTTTACGTAAAATTCGTCTTTTTGTCAAGGAAAATTGACGTCATGACATCTTTATCGTCTGTAGGAAAGCCGCGCGACAAACGGAAATTTGCGCAATAAAAAAGAGACGCACGGTCTCTTTTTCAAATGGTGGGCGATGACAGGATCGAACTGCCGACATCCTGCTTGTAAGGCAGGCGCTCTCCCAGCTGAGCTAATCGCCCATATTGGTGACCCGTGGGGGATTCGAACCCCCGATACCGCCGTGAAAGGGCGGTGTCTTAACCACTTGACCAACGGGCCGTCTGGCTCCCTGAGTAGGACTCGAACCTACGACCGATCGGTTAACAGCCGATTGCTCTACCAACTGAGCTATCAGGGAATATAACAAGAGTAATTATAGCCGATGAAATAAAAAAAAGCAAGCGCGAAACCGCGCTTGCTTTTTTATTTCTATGCCCCGGTAACATGTCGATACGTTACGCCGACACGCGCAGGCGATGCGTCGGTATACGTCGGTAGGGAGATTCTGCCAGCGCGCGGTCGGTGATTTCCTTGACCACCGCCTGCGGCGTATTCAAAACGGATTCTTCCGCCGTGTCGCTGTACGTGCCTTTCCACATCTTCCACCGATCGGCCGGCCGGTAATACGCATACACGCGCAACTCACCGTACGTGGTAATCCACCAATCGCCATCCCAACCCGCACGTGTGAATTGCGCCAGAGCCGCCAACTCCGCGCCGACGACGATATCCGCATCGTACGCCTCGGCGACGGCGGCAAAGTCGTAGCGCGTGAACGGCATTGTCATTTGCGGTCCGTTCGTTATTTCATAGTACGGATAGCGAAACGGCTCGGCCAAACGTCGTTCCACATAGGTGCCGAGTTCCGCATGTCGCTCCGCCGTTGCCGTCGGCAGGATAACGACCTTCTCCGCCGCAATCGGTTCGGCGGCAAATACCGACAGCACGCCGATGAAAACGCAAATTACAAGCAAGTACCACTGCCGTTTGTTTCCCATATTGCGCCTCCCTATTCCCGCGCGGGCAGCGCTCGTGCGCTATCCAATGACCGCGTGACCAACGCCGCTTCCGGTAAAACTTCCGCGCTGATTTTATGAAATCGGAAGTGTCGAATGCTGATGATTTCGTCCGCGCCCTTGCGGCCGAGCCACGTCAAATCGCCGCGACCGTCTTTTGTCTGCGGCGGCAAGTACAAGGCATCGCCGCGAATCACGGCCGGCAACGGCTCCACCTCGGCAATGCGCACCGCCGGGTCGCGGTATACTAAACCGAATTCGCAGCGCACCGCAAATTCGCGCGCATTCAGTCGTTGATACGGCGTGAGCGCCAGCGTGCAAACGTAGCGCTCCCCGCTTTGCGGTTCGACCCCCGTCGCCTGCCAGGTGCCGTACCACGTTTGCGCGGTTCGTTCCGCATACCACAGGAACCCGTGCCAGCCCGCCCAAACCAAAAGCGACACCAACGTCACCGCCAGCAGCGTCTGCCGTTTTTGCGCTCCGCTCAACCGAATAATTTTCGCTTCAGCTCCCGCCAGTACAAAATGATTCCCGTCACAACCGGTGTCAGTACCGGCAAAATATTCATCACATAATTGCCGAAATTGGCGATATGCGCTTCATACATGCCCAGCAGGCAAAACGGACATGCTTCCGCCGTGCGGCAACTCAGCAGTAATATGAGCGCCGCAAGCATTGTAATTTTTTGTGCGCGTCGCATGGTATCTTTCCTTATCTCCCTGTGAAATAATCTACACCGGCCTGAAAAATTTTCTGTTTTTTCTGTCCGATAATATTTTTCGCTACATACGGACCATAGCGTTCGCTGTGACCCATCTTGCCCAAAATTCGTCCGTTCGGACTGAGCAGGCCTTCGATCGCCGCGACCGATCCGTTCGGGTTCGCCGGCATCGTTTCGTGGACGCTGCCCCATTCATCGCAATATTGCGTCGCGATCTGACCGTTCGCCGCCAAAGCCTGTACGACGTCCGGCGCCGCGTATAAACGTCCTTCGCCGTGACTGAACGGAATGCGATGGAGTTCGCCCGGTTCAAAATACATGAGCCACGGGGATTTCGTCGAGACGATCTTCGTCATCGCGTAGTGCGAAATGTGACGCCCGATAGTATTGTAGGTGAGCGTCGGCGCGCTCGGCGCCAATTCGCGGATTTCTCCGTACGGCAACAGGCCGAGTTTAATCAACGCCTGGAAACCGTTGCAGATGCCCAGAATCAACCCGTCGCGATGCGTCAAGAGATCGTTCACTGCGTCAGTCAATGCCGGATGACGGAACAGCGCGGCGATAAATTTACCCGAACCGTCCGGTTCATCGCCGGCGGAAAATCCGCCCGGAAATGCCAAGATTTGTGTCGTTTCCACCGCTTTGACAAGCGCTTCGACCGATTCATTCAGCGCCTGCGGCGTCAGGTTGCGCACGACGACGGTCGACACATTGGCGCCCGCATGTTCAAACGCGCGGGCCGTATCCACTTCGCAGTTCGTACCCGGCATCACCGGAATGACGACCTGCGGCGTGCCGATGGTAATCCGCGCGCGGCGCGTCGGATTGCCCGCCACCGGCGAAACGGGATACAGCGGTGCCGGTTGAAGCGTTTTCGTCGGGAATACTTTTTCCAGCGGCTCTTCCCAACGCGCTTGCAATGCATCGAGCGGTAACGTGACGCCGGCCAGAGAAATGCTGTCACCGGCGGTTGCGCCGATGATCGTAATATGCTCGTCAAGCGCCCATTGTTCCGCGACCTCTCTGTCCAATTCGACCAGCCATGAACCCGGCCGCGCCGCGAACCATTCTGTCGGGGTGAGAGCATCACTCAGCCCTGCACCGATATGGTTACCGAAGGCCGCTTTCGCGCACGCGGCGGCAAGACCGCCCGCATCAATCGCCTGCGCGCTTTTCAGCAGGCCTTTTTCCGCCGCCGCGAACAGCCGATCCGCATGATCGATAAAGACTTCAAAGTCCGGCATGGCGTATTCATCCAGCGGCGTTTCAAGTAAGACCAACGCGTGGCCGCGTCCCTTCCATTCGGGACTGACAATGTGCGTCGCATCCCCCGGAGCCACCGCGAACGAAATCAGCGTGGGCGGCACATGCAAATCAAGGAAACTGCCGCTCATCGAATCTTTGCCGCCGATCGCGCCGACTTCCAGTTCCGACTGCGCGACAAACGCGCCCAAAAGCGCCGCGACCGGTTTACCCCAAGAGGCCGTGTCGCCTAATTTTTCAAAATATTCCTGCAAGGATAAATAGGCGCGTTTCCAGTTGCCGCCCAGCGCCGCGATTTTCGCCAGCGACTGCAACACGGCGAACAGACCGCCGTGGAACGGGCTCCACGACGCCAAGTACGGATCAAACGCATGGGTCATGATGCTCACGGTCGACGTTTCCCCGTGACGCAGCGGAATTTTCGCGACCATGCCGTCGACCGGCGTGCACATGCGCGCGCCGCCGTACGGCATCAGCACCGTACCCGCGCCGATCGTCCCGTCAAATCGTTCGCCCAAACCGCGCTGCGAAGCGACATTCAAATCACCGAGCGTTTGCGCCCAAGCGGCACGCACGTCCGTCACCGGTTGCGGGGTAAAATAATTTTCTTCCGCCGGCGCCTTGATGACCGCCGCACTGGCTCGACTGGCGCCGTTGGTATCGAGGAACGAGCGCTCCAAATTGACGATGGTTTCACCGCGCCACTGCATCATCAGGCGGCGCTCTTTCGTGACGACCGCAATCGGCGTCGCTTCCAGATTTTCTTCGTCCGCATAGCGGCGGAACGTATCCGCATCGTCCGCGGCGACGACCACCGCCATGCGTTCCTGCGATTCGGACAGCGCCAATTCCGTGCCGTCCAATCCTTCATATTTTTTCGGTACAGCATCCAGATTAATCGTCAAGCCATCAGCCAATTCGCCGACAGCGACCGCCACGCCGCCCGCACCGAAATCGTTACAGCGGCGAATCAGGCGCGAGGCTTCCGGACGCCGGAATAAGCATTGTAATTTACGTTCCGTCGGCGCGTTACCTTTTTGCACTTCCGCGCCCGCGGTGGTTAATGAACTTTCCGTATGTTCTTTGGACGAACCGGTCGCACCGCCAATGCCGTCACGACCGGTACGGCCGCCGACCAGCAATACGATATCGCCCGGTTCCGGCACGCGACGAACGACCTGATCTGCCGGCACCGCGCCGACGACCGCGCCGACTTCCATGCGTTTGGCGACGTAGCCGGGGTGGTAGTATTCACGTACCTGACCGGTCGCGAGACCGATCTGGTTACCGTAGGAGCTGTAACCGGCCGCCGCCTGCGTCGTAATCGTGCGCTGCGGCAATTTGCCGGTAAGCGTTTCCGAAAACGGCGTGCGCGGATCGCCGCTGCCGGTCACCCGCATCGCCTGGTAAACGTACGCACGTCCGCTCAAGGGATCGCGAATACAGCCTCCCAAACAGGTAGCCGCACCGCCGAACGGTTCAATTTCCGTCGGATGGTTATGCGTTTCGTTTTTAAAGAGCAACAGCCATTCTTCCGTGCCCTTTTGGGTTTTGACCGGAATCTTGATCGTGCAGGCGTTGATTTCTTCCGACTCATCCAACTCCTGCAAAAGTCCCTGCGCCCGCAACGATTTCACCGCAATCGTCGCCAGATCCATCAGCGATTGCGGCCGCGGATTGTCACTGTACAAGCCGTTGTGCACTTCACTGTACCAGTCGTACGCTTCAACGATCGGCTCGGTAAAATGACCCGCCTCGATATCGACATGCGTCAGTTCCGTGCCGAAGGTCGTGTGACGACAATGATCGGACCAGTACGTATCCAAGACACGCAATTCGGTCAGCGTCGGATCGCGATCTACCTGATCGCGGAAATATTCCTGTACGACCGCCAGATCCGCTTCATCCATGGCCAAACCGTACTGCGTTAACATCGCTAAAAGTTCCGAACGCGTCGCGGAAATAAATCCGTCCAATACCGGTACCGGTTGCGGTTGATGCGCCGGCGCGATGAGTTCACGCGGCATCTCCCAAGCCGCTTCGCGCGCTTCGATCGGGTTGATCACGTATTCTTTCAATTTAACGATGTCGACCGGTCGATCCATACCGGTGACGACATATACCGTCGCATACGCTACGCGCGCGTCGACGCTCGGATCCAGCAAACGCAGACATTGCTCCGCCGAATCGGCGCGCTGGTCATACTGACCGGGCAACAACTCGACGGCAAAGGCCGTTTCCTGCGGACCGATTTGCAAATGTTCCGTCCATGTATCCACGGGAGGTTCCGCGAAAATCGTCGTCATCGCGCGAGCAAACAGTTCTTCACTGACACCATCCACGGTATACCGATGCCAAACCTGCACATCGGTTAACGACGTCAGGCCCAGCTGCTCCCGCCATTCCCGTAAAAGGCGTTGCGCCGTATCGGCCAGCGCCGTTTTTTTGGCGACAAAAACTCGTTGTAACATAGGTTCCTCCCTCATACTATGCAGCGCGCCAAGCGGCGCGAATGACCAGCAATTGATTGAGTTTATTCTACCATTACAGGCCGGATTTTTCCATATTTATGGCGTACGAAAACATCTTTATTTAAAAAAGAATTCGCCGCGTATCGTATTTATATTTGAACATAAATTCAATCGTTCGGATTTTATCCGGCATTTTTTTACTAAATGAAAAATAAAAGATGCGTATTCACGCATCTTTTATCGTCTCGCTTACTTTTGCCGTTGCCGCCGCCTTGTTTTCGGTTCGCAGCGCGTGCACGCGGACGCGACGAGTGCCGCGATACGCGGGCGTTTCTCCGGCCAGCCGTTCCCAATAGCCGCGCGGGCGTCGACGCCACAAGCGATGCCGCTGCCTGCGCAAGGGTCGATGCCACGCGCTGTACGCCGCCGCAAGCAGTCGACGCAAACGCAACGGCAAATAAACGGCGCCGAAACGTTCGTATTCCCACGCAAACTGCTCTTCAATCGGATCGACCTGGTAATGATGCCGATGACCGTACATCGCGCTTTCCAAACCGCGTGGCGAAAATTCCAGCGTCGCGCTTGTCCATGGGGAACGTCCCGGGTTCTCCGCGATCCATGCTTTCCAAAGTTCGCGCACCGCCGTGTCGGCCGCCGCCATTTGCAACCACAGGTCTTCTTCCGAGTCGCCCGTCCGCCAAACGGAATCCGTCCAGTAAACATACTCCGCGCGCGTTTTCGGGCGGTAATAAAAATAATGAAGCGGCTCGGTCGCCATGAGCGTTCGCCAAACGACGCGTCCCCACGGCTCTTTAATCAGCGCCGTTATCGTCTGCATTACGTCGGCATACGCCGCCTGCATTTGTTCGTTCACGCTGCTTCCTTTCTCAGCGGTGCTCCCGCCATGGTGTCATATATCGTTGCCACTGCGCCAACAGCGCCTGGACCATTAATCCCGCTACACACAACACAAAGATGCACGCCAACAGCGGCGCGGTCAGCATCAAATCCCCGAAATGCAAAATCAGCGCGCCGATGCCCGTCTGTGCCGCGATCATTTCGGCCGCGACCACGAGCACGAGTGCCGTGCCGCAACCGAGTTGCAAGCCCGCGAACAATTCCGGCAGCACCACCGGCAGCGCGACGGTACGCACATACCGCCCGCGACTCACGGGATACATCGCAGCGACTTCACGGTAAAGGCGCGGCAAACGCACCAATCCCGCCATCGTATTGATAAAAACCGGGAAAAAGACACCGAGCGCAATCAATACGTATTTCGGTAATTCACCGATGCCGAGCCAGAGCACGAAAAGCGGCAAAATGGCAATTTTCGGCAAAGGATAAAAGAAATAAATGTACGGTTCGATCAAGCGTCGAAACGTCGGCGAAAGTTCGCCCGCGAGCGCCAACAACAACGCCGCAAGACCGCCCGCGACCACGCCGACCAGCCAACGTAACGCGCTGGCTGCCAGCGCCGGTCCCAACGTGCCTTTTTGCACCAACGCCGCCAACGCGGCGGCGATTTGCGACGGCGCGGGGAGATATACCGGTGAAATCCAACCTTGACGCACGCTCCACTCCCACAGACCGAGCAGCAGCAACACGCCCGCCAGCGCCCACCAGCGCGCGCAACTGCTTTCTTTGGGCGCCAAACGGTACCGTACTTCGCGTTCAGTCGTCATGGCGACCTCCCTGCGTCAACGCCGCCGTGGCGCCGGCTTTAATTTCCTGCCAAATGGTTTCTTCCAGCGCCGCCAACTGCGTCCGCGCGCTGAGCTGATGCCGTTCCTTGCGCGGTATATCCACCGTCAAACATTCCACAATGCGGCCGGGGCGCGGCGAAAATACCCAAATCACATCGGCGAGCCGCACCGCCTCGGCGATGTTGTGCGTGACATACAAGGTCGCCGGACGCAATTCTTCCCAATATTGTACCAGTTCATCTTCCAATAGCCGCCGCGTCTGCGCGTCGAGCGCGGAAAACGGTTCGTCCATTAATAATAAATCCGGCTCGGTCACCAGGGCGCGCGCGATCCCGACGCGTTGCCGCATGCCGCCCGAAAGCGAACCCGGATACGCATCCGCGAATTCGCTCAATTGCATGCGCGCCAACTTTTGCGCTACCCGTTCGGCAATTTCCTGTCGGCTAAACTCGCGATCCTGCAAACTGAACGCTACATTGTCCGCGACGGTCAGCCAGGGAAACAAACCGCCCTGCTGAAACACCATCGCCGTCTGCGGCGGCGTCTCCGCGCCGCGCCAGTACAAACGCCCCGATGTCGGCGGCAACAATCCCGCCGCCAAGTATAAAAGCGTCGATTTTCCGCAACCGGAAGGGCCGATCAGTGCCACGAACTCTCCCGGCGCGACCGTTTTGGTAAGCGGCGCCAGCGCTTGGATCTGCACGCCGTTTTTCTCCGTATAGGTCTTCGTGACCGCGTCCAAACAAAATTCCATATTATTCAAACAGGGCGGTCTGCTCGTAGCGCGGGCGCGCGTTTTTCTCCGCGCCGAACACCCGCTCCATGGCACTTTGCGTGATGAGTACCGTGCCTTCCGATTTACGGGTTTCCGTCGCCGTAAAAATCGGCTCCACCAACGTTCCGTCCGGCCTGCGATAGCCGCCCGCGTAGTGGCGCAACGTGGATGCGGGCACGTCCCAACGCACCGCCGCCTCCATCAAAGTCATGACTTCCGTTAACGCATCCTGCATATCCGCCCTCCTTTCCGTTCGGTTTCATTATAGCACGGCGCCGCCGTCGTCTTGCCACGTGATCGCCTCATGCAGAGCCAGTGAATAAATGATTTTTTTCACGACCGGCCGCCGCCAAATGCGCGCGGCCGCATGGGCGTATAAATCGAGTTGGCGATGGTAACGTTCGTAGAGCACATTGGCCGTATCCACGCGGTCGGTCTTATAATCCAAAATCGCAAGATCGCCGTTGGCCGTCGCGTACAGGCAGTCAATCACGCCCTGCAAAAATACTTCGTCATCGCCCGCCGGCACGCCGAGCGCCACCGCCGCGGGCAGCAACATTCCAAACGGACATTCGCGCAACACAAACGATGATTGGCGAATCTCCGCCGCCGTGTCGCAGGTTAACCACAAATCGAGATCACGACGATGGGCCAACTTCGCTTCGGCCGGCGTTATTTTTTGCGCCGCCAACAGTTGGTCGAGATACGTCTGCGCTGTCGTGGTACCGTCGCCCGCGCCGATCTCGGCCAAAATGCGATGCATGAGCGTGCCGTAACGCGCCCCGCCGTCCGGTCGCATATCCGGCGTAACAAATTGCGGCGGACGCACCCAAGCGTCATTCACCGGTTCAATTTCCGTCGCGGCGTCCGCCTCGGTCGGTACTAAACGCACCGCTTTTGTCGCCGCCTCGTCAGCCGTCTGCGCCGGTTGCACCGTCAATATCGGCAACGGATAATCCGCCGCCGGTCGTTCCGTTTTGGGCAACGGCGGTAAGGCCGCCGTGATTTCACCCAAGTGATGCGTTACTTCCGTCACGGTGACTTTCGCGGGGATCTGCGTGGCAAGCGGTTTGTCATATTGCCAGGAAAGGCGTTTCGCGATTTCCGTCGGCAGCGGCGTGCCCGTCAATGTGCCTTGCCGCACGTTTTCTAAACGCGGATCCGACACCGTTGCGACCGCTTCGTTCCATGTCGGCGTCACCGTCTGCACATCCCAGCGCGGTAACGCCCCGTTTTCCAAATGCGGCCACAACCAGTCCAGGTAGGAACGCGCGGCCTCCGGAGAAACATGCGCGCCGGTCGGTGACGGCCCCGCGTAAAGATACAGTTTATCCCGCGCGCGCGTCATGGCCACGTACAAAAGCCGTTGCTCTTCCGCCAGCGTTTCCCGCCGTAAAATTTCACGCAGCAAATGCCAGCGCACCGTCGGGTACGTCAGATGACGCGTTGCATCGTAACGAGACAACCCGATCCCGTAGCGACGATGCAATAAAAGACGCGCCTGCGTATCTTTCCGGTTAAACTCTTTGTCGATATTCGCCAAAAACACAACCGGAAATTCCAGCCCCTTGCTTTTGTGAATCGTCATAATGCGTACCGCGTCTTCGTTTTCGCCCATGGTCGACGGTACCGACAAATCCTGCTTTTGCCGCTGCAGCTCTTCCAAATATTCCAAAAAGCGCGAGATCCCGCCACCGGCTCCGTCATCAAACTCGACCGCGCGCGCGTACAACGCTTCCAGATTCGCGCGCCGCAACGATCCCGACGGCAAGCCGCCGACGTACGCATGATACCCGCTTTCTTCGTAGATGCGCCGCACCAGCTGACCGATGCCGGCTTGCCGCGCCAACAACTGCCAACCGGAGAGCAAGGCGTAAAACGCTCCGACACGGCCGCGCTTTTCTTCATCGGCAAGGCGCGCAAGCCAAGCGGGCAAAACATCCCACAGCGCCGGCGCTTCCTCATTGCGCAACAACGCCATTTCCGCCAGATCGCGTTCATCGCAACCGACGAGCGGCGAGCGCAACACGGCCGCCGCCTCCAAATCGCGTCGGGAATTATCGAGCCAACGTAAAAGCGAAAGCATGGTCTGCACTTCGGTCGCCGCAAAATAACCGCCGGCCTGTTCCGCGTACACGGGAATACCCGCTGAGCGCAACACTTCGACAAAGACATCAATCCGAGACGCGACCGAACGCATCAAAACTACCGCGTCGCGCCAGCGGAACGGACGAAACGCGCCGTCATTTTCCTGCACGACGGCCGTCTCGTGCAAATGCAACAACTCATCCGCGATTGCCTGCGCCTGCGCTTCCATCGCCGATACCGGTTCTTCCTCCGCATCATCGTCAGCGGGCGGAATATCCGCCGCGTCCGCCGTCGTTGCGTCATCGGAAGGCATGACAAAGCGCACGCTGACCGAACCGCCGACCCAGTTTTCCGGCGCGTCCGTAATCGTCCGTCCGGGAATAAACGCCGCGTTTTCATCGTAAGAAAATTCGGCGGCGGGCGGTTGCATAATCCGAGCGAATACTTCATTCACCGCGTCTAACACGGTGCGATCGCTGCGAAAGTTTTCCCGTAAATCAATGCGGCGCGAAGGCGCCTGCGCGTCTCGCGAAAAACGTTCGTACTGACCGAGAAAAATAGTCGGATCCGCCAGCCGAAAACGGTAAATACTTTGCTTGACGTCGCCCACCATGAACCGATTATCCGCGCGCGCGATCAGGCTTGCGATCAGTTCCTGCACGCCGTTCGTGTCCTGGTATTCGTCAACCATGATTTCATCGTACTCGCGGGCGAGTTCCCGCGCGATATCCGACCGCATCGGCGCCTCCGGCGTGGATTCCGGCGCGAGCAACAGCGTGAGCGCGTAATGTTCCAAATCGCTGAAATCGATCAGGCGCTCCGATTTTTTCCACGCCGCGTACGCGGCCGCAAACGTTTCCGTCACCTTGACGAGTGCCGTGACGAGCGGCGCGGTCGCTTGCAAATCTTCCCGCCAGGTCGCGGGCGCGGCGGCTAAAATACCTTCCGTCCAGCCCTTCAACCATGCTTTCCCGGCGTCGCGAAGTTCTTTGGCCGCCGTCTTGGCTGCTTTCGCCGCCTCGTCCTTCAGCTTGCCGCCCGGCCAACGCATCGGCGCGTAGGTCTGCGCCGCGTCATAAATCGCGTCCCAGTCTTCCCCTTCACAAAGCGCCGTCGCGGTCGCGTAATCCGCCGCCAAAACCTCCCACGCGTTTTGCAGTTGCGGGTACAACGCCAATTCATCCAGCGCGTCCTGTAATTGCGTTCGCCATTGCGTGACGCCAGTGCGCCACTCTTCCCAAAGCGGCGTCAGATCCGCCAAGTCCGCTTCGGCATACGGCGCGGCGAGCGCCTCCAGCCACGCTTCAGGAAACGGCATGCTGCGGCTGTATTCATACAGTCGCAACACCGCGGCGCGCAGTTGCGCGTCATTCGTTTTTGTGCGGAAAAAGTCCGCCAATTGCAAAAATTCCGGCGACGCCTCTTCATAGGCTTCAAACAGCGTCTGCTCCAAGGCTTCCAGCCGCCCGAGCGCCAACTCCTGCTCGCCACCCTGACGAAACCCCGCGTCCAAATCCAAACGGTAAAAATATTGGCGAATGATTTGCTGGCAAAACGCGTGGATCGTTGATATTTGCGCCGACCCCAGCAACGCCAATTGTCGATCGATGTGCGCCGAAGGCGTCGTCGCGGCGGCCGCGGCGAGCGCCGTGCCGATGCGTGTCCGCATCTCCTGCGCCGCCGCCCGCGTAAACGTCATGACGAGAATACGGGTGATGTCCGCGGGATCGTGCGGATCCAAAAGCCGCCGAATGATGCGTTCGACGAGCACCGCCGTTTTACCTGAGCCTGCCGCGGCGGCGACCAAAAGATTTTGGCGACGACTCGTGATCGCCGCTTCCTGTTCAGTTGTCCATTGCATCGCCGGTCTCCTTTGCGACTGTCGCGGTCATTTTTTCCAGAGCTTCTTCATCATTCAAACTCGGCAAGTAGCGGTAGCGATTGCCGGCAAGCGCCGGGTCAAACCCGCAAACCGCGCGGTACGGGCAGTACTTGCAGGCCACGTTGTCGCCTTGGCGATACGGCATAACATCGATCCGTCCCGCCAAAATTTGCGCGCTGATTTGCGGCAAAAGCGTCGCTATATACGCGACAATCAACCGCATCGCGGCCGCGTTTTCCGCCTTGGCGTCCTTGCGCAGGCTGCCGTCTTTATTAATACGAATCGGCAAAAAGGAAATTTCCTCGCCGACTTCGCTGTCGATTTTTTCTAAAATTTCGCGTTCCGAAAGGAAATAGCCCTGCGTCTGCAATTGCTGCTTGAGCGCTTTGCGAATCGTCGCGTCATCGCGCGGCGGCGCGTTCAAATCGGCGCGTTCATCCTGCACATACACATACATAATGCCCGCCGGGAGCGCTTCGCCGTCACCCCGCCGCAACGCCGCGTACAAATACGTCGCCAGCTGCAAACGCAGACCGTAGTACAAATCGCCGAGCGAAATCTTCGTATCGCCCGTTTTATAATCGATGATCAGGTAGTACGTCTTTCCCGTTTCGGGATCGCGATAATAATCCAGCCGGTCGATCGTGCCGACCAATGTGAATTCCGTGTCGCCGATACTGCCGACCGGCAACGTGAACACTTCTTCCAAGCCGGCGGTTTGGAACGCGCCGCGTTGTGACCATTCCGCCAGACGCGTCAACGTTTCCCGTAAAGTTCGATCCAGCTGCGTACGGATGTACGAGTAAAACGGATTCGTCGCGAAGCGGTCATTTTGCACGCGCGGCGCGATAAGTTCCGCAATGGCCCGACTGCGATCGGTGATTTCCGCCGGACCGGCATCGCGAAATTCACGCGTCTGCGTCAGCAGTTCCGCACCGAATTGGTGCAATGCCGCGTGCATGTACGAACCGTAATCCGCCGGGGTCAATTCGCCGCGCGCGGGTTCGTCCAAATGCAAACCGTAGCGCGCGAAAAAGCGGAACGGGCAGGCGCGATACATTTCAAACGCGGTGACTGAGGCGTGAAAGGTGCCTTGCGGCGCGTAGAGTTTGCGACTGAGCGCGGGACCTAACACCGCCGCCCGATTCGTATAAAACAGACTGCGCGTCCACGCGTACGCCGCGCCTTCATGCGACGGTTGCCGCATCGCCCAGTCGTACAGGCCGAACCATTCTTCCGCGGGCGATTCTTCACGCAGCGCCTGCGGTAATCCCGCCAAACTTTGACGCGGTCGCACCCAACCATCCTCCGGACAAGAGCTGACCGCCGGATGAATGGAATCCGTCCAGCCGAGCGTGACCAAGCGTCGCAGTAAAAAGGCCGGTTCCAACGCGCTGCCATCTTCATCGGCGCGCGCGTAACTCAGATACAGTTTTTCTTCGGCGCGCGTCCACGCCAAATATTGCCATTGCCGTTCCTGCAAAGCAAGTGTGACCGAGTCCGTGCCGAAAGCCAGGTCCAGTCGCGCCAGTTCCGTACGATCGCGATCCGACCATAAACTCAACGGTTGCGGACGCACGGGAAAGACGCCTTCATTTTGCCCGAGCACAAAGACCGCGCGCGCGTTGAGCGGGTAGCCGCGGTCAATCGTCGTGAAAGTGACGTGATCAAGCGTCGGCGGAATCAACGCGTAACTCAACTCCGCGAGCAAATCCGTCCAAATGCGCGCCACATCTCGCGCCGGCCACACTTCCGCGCCGCCGACTTCGACCCATTCATCCAAAAGCGCGTAAATGCGTTGCAAGACCTGCTGGCGGCTGCGATAAATTTCTTCCGTCAGATTTTCGCCGTGCGTTAATAATTCCGCTTCGAGCGGCAAGCGGGCGAGCAGATCATACATGACCAGCGCCACTTCACGTACGGTCGCCTTCGTTTTAAACACTTGCGCCAGCGGCGCCAGCCATTCGTTAAGCGTCGCGCGCACGCCGTTGACCCGATCCCAACGCGCCTGCTCGCGTTCCGTCACCGGCTCGGGCGCTTCCAGACGGCGAATGCGGCGATGCCGCCAGGGTTCGTCTTTCGTCCAGTCGCCGCGACCGATCGCAAACTCGCGGCAATACATTTCCAGTTCTTCCACATCGCGCGTCGCCACCGGCAGCAATCCGGTTTTCAGCAGACGCAGTACCTGCGGCGTGGTATAACCTTGCGCCGTCAAGGTCAGCGCCGCGCTTACGAAGACCGCCAACGCGTCGTGGCGCATCGCCTGCCGCCGATCCGTGAAATACGGAATCTCGTAGCGCTCAAACGTGCGGCGCAAGCGCTCCGTATACGCGTCATGATGCCGCAGCAAAACAATGATATCGCGGTAACGGTACCCCTCTTCCCGCACAAGCCGCTGGATTTCGGTCGCCACGGCCGCGGTCTCTTCGTTACGATTCGCCGCTTCGGTGACGCGCAAGCCGGCGACGGGGGCATCGCTTGCTTCGCCGCGGGTCACTTTTTCCGCCGCCAAACCCAGCTGTGAATGCGGCCAACGCGGTGTGTCCGTCAAACCGATTTCGGTAATCTTTGCAAACGCGTGATGCGCCGCTTCGTAAATTTTCCAGGAGCTGTGCCAAAGCGATGTCGGCGCCGTCGCCTGCAGCGGATCTTCCGGCGGCAAAAGCAACGTCATGACGGCACGTTTCGCCCGCTTCATGACCGCCTCGACAATCGTCCAGTCGCGCGGCAGAAATTCGAGAAAGCCGTCAACCCAAATCGACGCTTCGGCAAGGTATTGCGACGTTTCAATAGCGCGCAACAGATTTTCCGTTTGCGCTTCATAATCGGGAAAATGCGCCGCCAGATACTCCTGATAGGCTTGCGCCAACAACGCCGTGTCCCGCAGTTTATTGCCGAGCACGGGGGTCGCTTCGTCCGCCGCCCGACGCAAATCGTCCGGCTCCAATTGGTAATGACCCAATTCCTGCAGCTGGTGATCAAACACTTCGGTGAAATGCGGTTGTCGCGCCGCGCGGGCAAGCGTCGTAAACTTGTCGCCGTGCGCAAGCAATAGGCGCCGCAAAATAATTTGCCGACCCAGCACGGACAATCCTTTGCCGCCCTGCGTGCCCTGTTCATCAAAGATGCGATACGCGAGCCGCGCGAAACCGAGCACCTCGATATTGCCGAAACCGCGCCCCAGTAAATACGCGGCGAGTTCCCGTTCCACCGTGTACGTCGCCGCGTCGGGCACCAGCAAAATGCAACGCTCGAGCGGATGCGCCGCCGCGTGATCCCGTAACGCCTTGAAGCACCGCGTCGTCTTACCGCTGCCGACCCGTCCGAGCCATAATTCGATTGCGTCTGCCATAGCTCCTCCTTTTCGTTTTATTATAGCAAAGGA
This sequence comes from Negativicoccus succinicivorans, assembly GCF_018372215.1. NCBI lineage: Bacteria > Bacillati > Bacillota > Negativicutes > Veillonellales > Veillonellaceae > Negativicoccus > Negativicoccus succinicivorans. The sequence goes on from NZ_JAHAJN010000002.1 coordinate 75,739, forward strand.
CGCGCGCCGCTTTTATTTTTTGCATGAAAAAACCGGAGACGCGCTCCGGCTTAAAAATGTTTCTGAACTTGTTTTTCGGATAATTGCGTATACACCATGGCCGTGATCAGGAAAAAAGCAATCGCGGTCGACCAAAAGACCGAGCTCAACCCCAATGTCATCGCCAGGTAGCCGGACACCATCGGTCCGAATACGTTACCCATCAAGGAAAAACTGGACGTGACGCCGAACGCGATACCTCGTTTTTCATCCGGCACGGAGCGCGCAATAATCGCATTCGCACTGGGCATCAAACAACCGATCGCCGCGCCGTTGAAGAAACGGAACAACCCGAGCCACCAGATATTCGGCGCGAAATATTGGGCGATGAAAAAGAGCCCCGCTAAAAATGATCCGATCAGCAGCACTTCGCGATGACTCAACCATTGGATGATGCGTCCCATGTTGAGCGATGTCGTCGCGCTGGCGACGCCGCCGATGGCCAAAATGATCCCCGAAATACTGGCGAGCACCGTAACATCGCCCACCATGCCTTTCACGTACAACGGCAAAATCGGCCCCAAACCGGTCAACGCGAAGTTGACGAAAAATTGAATCAGCATCATCAAGCGTACAATCGGCAAAGAGAAAAAGTAACCCACATTTTTAATGATAGATTCTTTCGCCTTTTGCGGTTTCGGCTGAAAATCTTCGTGAATGCAACGGTACGTCACGAAGCACCCCAAAGCCAGCAGCGCCGCGAAGCAAAGAAACGTTTCACGATAACCGATGATATCCGCGAGAATCCCGCCGAACACCGGCCCGATCGTCGCCCCGAGGACGATTCCCGTCTGGTACGTGCCGAGCGCGTACGTCGAATATTTTTCCGGCGTGATGATCGCCACCATCGCCAAACCCGCCGCGATAAAGCCGCCCACGCAGCCTTGAATAGAGCGCAGAAGCAACAGCTGAAACGGTGTCTGAACCAATGACATCAGCGCGAGCACCACCGTAAGCGCCGCTAAAATTTGCAGTAAAATTCGTTTGTGACCTTTACGATCACCGTACGCGCCCCAATACGGATTGGCCAACGCCGCCGTAAAACTCGTCACACCCGTAATCAGACCGGCCCACATGCCGGCCGCGCCGGGATCCGTCCCCCCGAGTTCGTGTACAAATAACGGCACAAAGGAAATCAAACCGATAATGGATGTCCCCGCTAAAATCTGCACCGCGACCAAATAGTATAAATTTTTGCGCCATAATTCCATCGTATTCCTTCTTTCTTCCGCGATTCTACCCATTCGTAACGATTCATTCGTTTCGTTGTATTTAGACGCATTTGATTGTAATAACACAGATTTTTATTATATCACAAAAAACTGCTTCGAAAAACTTTCTTTTTCGAAGCAGTTTTCTTTGCGCATATTCATGCTTTTATTTCGCGGATGTATCCGGATTCTTCGCCGCGTCTTTTTTACCTTCAGAAGCTTTTTTTGTGGCGGCGAGCTTATCCATATAAGCTGCCATGCCCTGCGCTGTCTTTTTCGCTTCACGCATCGCCAACACCACGGTCGCCGGACGGTGCACGATATCCCCCGCCGCAAATACGCCCGGCAGGTTCGTCGCGCCGTAGTACGGTTCTTTTCGCACCTGAATATAGCCTGCGTGATCGCTATCGAGATCCGGCAGACTCGCCCGCAACAAAGTGCTCGGCACGTGCCCTACCGCGATAATCACTTTGTCCGCAGGGATTTCCTTACGCTTGCCCGTACCGTGCAGCTCGCCCAAGTCATTGATCGCCTGCTCTTCGTAGATAAAAGCGCCGACTTTTTCATGGCCCGACACGCCGACGGGCGCCGCCAAGAATCGGAACTCGACGCCTTCCGCTGCCGCCGCTTCGTATTCCGACGGCAAACAGGCCATAAATTCCCGCGTGCGCCGATACGCGACCGTGACTTTCCGCGCGCCCGCGCGCAACGCCGTACGCGCCGCATCCATCGCGACATTGCCCGCGCCGATCACTACCACGCGATCCTCGCGCTGAATGACAAATTCTTCTTTCGTCAGTTGATGATCCGCCAGCGCCTGTGCCGCATGCAGCACATCCATCGCCTGCAACACGCCCGGCAGGTCATCATTTTGCAACGGCAGATCCCGCGGTTGCGTCGTGCCGACGCCGAGAAAAACGGCCTGATAGCCATCTGCCTCTAAATCCGCCAGCGTAAAATCCTTGCCGAATGTTTGGCCGCAAAGAAATTTCACGCCCATGGCGGCCAGCCGTTCCGTTTCAAAGCGCACGACCGCTTTATTGATCCGAAACGAAGGGATCCCGTGCAGCAACACGCCGCCCGGTTCCGCCGCGCTGTCGTACACGTCAATGTTGTAACCGAGTTGGCGCAAATCGTTCGCCACCGTTAACCCGGCCGGTCCGGAGCCGATGACCGCCACCCTTTCTTTTTTGCGCGGCAATCGTCGCGGCGTATTGAGCATCATGGCGTTCGCCACATCGCCGATAACGCTTTCAATCAGACCGATTTTGACCGGCTGATGACGTCGATTTAAAATGCAGTGCCCCTGGCATTGATTTTCGTGCGGGCACACGCGTCCGCAGACGGACGGCAAATTACTGCGTTCGTTAATGATCCGAATTGCCGCGCCGATATTACCGGCGGCCAGTTCAGTGATAAATTGAGGGATTTCATTACCGACCGGACAACCGGTCCGGCAGGTCGGACGCGGGCAATGCAAACAACGTCGCGCCTCCACAATCGCCTGCGCCAAATCTTCCATGGTCACGCGAACCCGGTCCGTCGCCAACGGAAATACCGTAGGTTTCATAATGCCTCCCGAAATCGTTGGTGCGCCCAAGATGATTCGAACATCCGACACGCGGTTTAGGAAACCGCTGCTCTATCCCCTGAGCTATGGGCGCATGCTAAATATCACTGTAGCCGCCGCCCCGCGAACCATGTCGCGGACGGCGCAGTTAATTTTACTTATACGTTAAACCGGAAATACGTGACGTCGCCGTCGCGCATGACGTAATCTTTGCCTTCGAGTCGCAGCACGCCTTCTTCACGCGCTTTGGCCATCGAACCGGCCGCGATCAGATCATCGTAAGAAACGATTTCCGCGCGAATGAAACCGCGTTCGATATCCGTGTGAATTTTACCCGCGGCCTGCGGCGCTTTCGTGCCTTCGACAATGGTCCAGGCGCGGCATTCGTCACTGCCGGCGGTGAAAAAGTTGATTAAGCCGAGCAGCGAGTACGCGGCTTTGATCAAACGATCCAGACCCGCTTCCTCCTCGCCCAAATCCTCCAGGAAAACTTTCGCTTCCTCCGGGCTGAGCTCGGCGATTTCCGCTTCGATCGCGGCGGAAATCGTGACCCATTGCGCGCCTTCCGACTCCGCCAATTCTTTGACGCGCACGACGTGCGGATTCGCCAGCGGATCGGAAATTTCGTCTTCGCCGATGTTGGCGACATACAATACCGGTTTGCGCGTGAGCAAATTCAATTCGCGAATCAGCGCTTCTTCTTCCGGTGTCAGTTCCACCAGACGCGCGGGTTTGCCTTCGCTCAAACACGCTTCGACTTTACGCAACACATCGAGTTCCGCTTTCGCTTCTTTGTTGCCGGATTTCGCGACTTTTTCAATCCGCTGACGGCGTTTCGCCACCGCGTCCAAGTCGGCAAGACCCAGCTCCGTCATAATAATTTCAATATCGCGCAGCGGATCAATCGAACCTTCCACATGCGTGACATTTTCATTTTCAAAGCAGCGCACGACTTGCGCGATCGCGTCCGTTTCACGAATATGCGCGAGAAATTGATTGCCGAGGCCTTCGCCCTTCGACGCGCCCGCCACCAGACCCGCGATATCGACGAAGCGCATAACGGCGGGAATGCGCCGTTCCGGCTGAAACATTTCCGTCAGCACATCGAGTCGCGCATCGGGAAGTTCCACGATGCCCACGTTCGGTTCGATCGTGCAGAACGGATAGTTCGCCGCTTCCGCGCCCGCTTTGGTAATCGCGTTAAATAACGTCGATTTACCGACATTCGGTAAACCGACAATGCCTACCTGTAAATTTGTACTCATACCTACCTCACTCTATTCTTTATGCCTGCGTTAAGCGCAGTTGCGCAAAGGTCTCTCCCGCGCCGCCGTACACTTCGCCCGCCACAAGTTCCGTCGCGGAAAAGGCTTCGTGCCGCGGCAGATCCTGCGCCGCCAGCCACAAATACGGTAACGTCGGTTCGCCCCAATAGGGAATCCCTCTTGCCGTAAGCTCGTCGCGAACGATTCTCTGGCGCGCGGCGTACGTTTCCAACGTCGCGCTCCATTCCGTTTGCCCCGCGTCGCTCAACCACGCATGCAGTCCCGCGAGCAACAGCGGCGACACGTCGGGCGCGCCGAGATACTTGCGCACGACATCCGCCGCCGGATACGCATGTTGGTCCGAACGATCGGCCGCGAATTCATCCGGCACGACGACCGCCGTTAAACCCGGCAAACCGAGCGCGGCGAAATCATACACGGTCAGCACGCATGATGCGGCTCCGTCGATCGCGTAAAACGACTGCGCCTCCCTTAAATACGGCGCAAAACTGGCGTCGGCAATCAGCGTCAGGCCCGACTGCTCGGCGTAACGCACCCAACGCAACTGATCGCGCGCGGTCAGCGCGACCCCCGTCGCGAGTGACGGCTGCGCGATATACAACAATCCGGGTTCATGCGCCGGTAAACCGATGCGCCAATCGATTTCATCAAAACCGCTGATATATTCCACGCCGCGATAGTAACCCGCGTCCCAGTCGCCGGTATGACCTTCCGCCACCTGGCGATCAAAAATAGTCAGCTCGTCCGGCTCGGCGACGGCGAAAATATGACCTGCTTCCCAAAGCGTCGCCAATTCCTCTTTACGAATGCCGAAGCGAATCGCGGCGGGCGTAACGGCTGCGCCGTGATGTTGTAAATACGCGGCAAACGCTTCCTGCAGCGCGATAAGCGAGGGCGCCGGCGCGCCTTGAATCGTTTGCGAGAGCGCGTCCGTTACCGTTTTTGTTGTCGGCAGTCGCCAAACAGGCGGCCTGTCATAACCGCCTTGCGCGCGTAATCGCCATACCGTTTTCTTTAACTGCACCCGCTCACCCCGTCATCCCATCCCGTGCCGCAAAGGCACCCGTCAAAATAGTTTCGCACTGTAATGATACTTTATCTATTTTACCATATGCGCTGACCTGTCGTGCGAGCGTCTCGCACATTTTTTCATTTTGTGCTATTCTATCAATAGCAAGGGGGGCCAGCGATGGAAATTATTCATATTTTAGCGTACAACATGTTGCCACTGACTGGGATCGTCGCGCTCGGCTATTGGCTGGCCAGCATGTTTCCGATTGATGTCAAATCTTTAACCAAATTAATGTTTTATATCATCTTACCTTCGTTTGTTTTCCGCAGCATTTTCCTGATGCCTTTCGATACCGGCATGCTGATTTTGTTTGCGGCGGGCGCGTTGCTTTTTCTGCTCCACAGTCTGTTCGCCACCGGCATTGCCAAGCTGCGAGGCTACGACAGCGGCATGCGGGAGACGTTTCGCGTCAGCACGATGTTCAGCAACTGCGGTAACGTAGGCGTCTCGATGATCACGTTGATCTATTCCAATCCGCCTTTTACCAAGGGCCTGGAAGCGCCGTATCATGATGCGGCGATGGCCGCCATCACCGTGCTTTTAATCTTGACGAACGCTTCCGTCAACACCATCGGCCTATACTTGGCCGGCAAGGGTCGCATGACGGCGCGCGACGCGACGCTGATGATCTTGCATATGCCGACATTGTACGTCATTTTCGGCGTCGTGTTTTGTAAATGGCTGGCGCTTCCGGTAGACACCTGGTTCGTTTGGCCGATGGTTTCCATGGTGGCGAAGTCCTTGCCGTTCATCGCGATGGTGACGCTGGGCATTCAGCTGCACCGCACGACATTGACTTGGTTCAACCCCGATGTGTGGCTCGCGATCTTCACTCGTCTGATCCTCGGTCCGCTCTTTGCTCTCGCGATTATTTACACGTACGGTCGTTTCGATCCGCTGACCTCGCAGGTATTTTTGATTTTCTCCGCCATATCGAGCGCCGTCAACAGCGTCATGTTCGCCGTCGACTTCGACAACTATCCCGGCTATGCCACGCAAGTCGTCTTGCTCGGGTTTGTCATGAGTTGTTTCACGCTGACCTCAGTGATTTATCTGGCGCGCTTTCTCTTTCCCATACCGACGTGGTAAAAAACATCAAAAAGACCGTTTCACGTGAAACGGTCTTTTTTCGTGTTCAGCCTCCGAGGTACGCCGCGCGTACGGCTTCGCTCTGCATCAGTTCCTGACCCGGTCCTTCCAACGTAATCTTACCGGTTTCCAGAACGTATGCGTAATCTGCGATCGACATCGCCATATGCGCATTTTGCTCGACGAGCAAAATCGTGGTGCCCTGCTCATTGATATGCTGAATGATATCAAAAATTTCTTTGACGAATAACGGCGAAAGCCCCATGGACGGTTCGTCCAAAAGCAGCAGCCGCGGCCGGCTCATCAACGCGCGCCCCATCGCGAGCATTTGTTGTTCACCGCCGGAAAGTGTACCCGCCAACTGTTTTTTACGTTCCGCCAGCCGCGGAAAGCGTTTGAAAACCAGTTCCATGTCGTGGGCGACGCCGTCTTTATCTTTGCGGGTGAAAGCGCCGAGTTCAAGATTTTCCAAAACGGTAAGCGGCGCGAAAATGCGGCGCCCTTCCGGCACCTGACTGATCCCGCTGCGGACAATCGACTGCACATTTTTCTTCGTGATACTGTCGCCTTCGAAAGTGATGTCGCCGACCCTAGGTCGCAGCAGGCCCGAAATCGTCCGAAGCGTCGTGGATTTACCGGCGCCGTTGGCTCCGATGAGAGCGACGATCTGTCCTTCCTTCACGGATAGGCTCACGCCTTTCAAGGCATGGATGGCGCCGTAATACACGTGGATATCATTGACTTCGAGCATCTTATGCCTCCGCTCCCAAATAAGCCTTGATAACGTCCGGATTGTGGCGAATTTCATCCGGTACGCCATGCGCTAAAATTTTACCGTAGTCCAGTACATAAATCCGTTCGCAAAGTTGCATGACCAGACCCATATCGTGTTCGATCAAAAGAATCGCCAGGGAAAATTCATCACGCAGGCGCCGAATTAATTGCGTCAGCTCCGCCGTTTCCTGCGGATTCATCCCCGCCGCGGGCTCATCCAAAAGCAGCAAACGCGGTTTGGTCGCCAACGCGCGCGCGATTTCGAGACGGCGCTGTTCGCCGTACGGTAAGTTGCACGCCAGTTCGTCGCGTTTGGCGTCAAGATTGAAAAGTTGCAATAATTGTAACGCCCGCGCTTCGATTGCTTCTTCTTCACGACCGTAGCGACCGACGCGCAATACGCTTTCCAAAAGCGAATAACGCGCGTGCAGGTTGCAGGCGATTTTGACATTTTCCAGTACGGAAAGATCGCCGAAAAGACGAATGTTTTGAAATGTTCGTGCGATCCCCGCCGCGGTAATCTGATACGGTTTTTTACCGACCAGCGACTGTCCGTCAAAGCGAATCTCGCCCATGCTCGGACGATACACGCCGGTCAAGAGATTAAACGCCGTCGTTTTTCCGGCGCCGTTCGGACCGATCAGGCCGATCAATTCGCCCGCGTCAATATGTATCGTAAAGTCCTGCACGGCTTTGATACCGCCGAAAATTTTGGCGACACTAGTCGTTTCTAAGAGCGCCATGACGGTCACCTCCCTTGCCCCACTTCGGCAGGAGCGAGGTCAGTTCCTGGTTGCCGAACAGGCCTCGCGGCCGGAACATCATCAAGAGGATGAGCATCAGCGCGTAAATAATCATGCGGAATTCCGGATAATCCGAAAGCGCCGCCGTGAGAAATGTCAGCATCACCGCGCCGACCACCGAGCCCGTCATACTGCCGAGACCGCCCAGCACGACCATGGTGAGGTAGTCGTACGATTTCAGGAACGTAAAACTCGACGGGTGCGCGATGGAAAAGTAATGCGAGAAAAGCCCGCCCGCAAGTCCGGCAAACAGCGCGCCAATCGTAAACGCGAGCACCTTGTAGCGCGTCGTATGGATCCCCATCGCTTCCGCGGCGATCGCGTTTTCACGCACGGAGATGCAGCCGCGGCCGTAGGTCGAATTAATCATGTTTTTCAGCACATACAACGTGACCAACATCATCAGGAACACCCATGAAAAAGTGGTTTCTTTCGGGATTCCCGTCATGCCGGACGCGCCGCCGACCGCTTCGATGTTCAAAATGCAAACGCGGATAATCTCCCCCATGCCGAGCGTTGCAATCGCCAGGTAGTCCCCGTCCAGCCGCAACGTCGGAATACCGATCAGAAAACCGATCGCCGCGGCGGCGAGACCGCCCGCTAACAGACTCACGGCAAAGGGCCAGTCATAAAAGACGGTGCCGACGGCGGAGACATACGCGCCCACCGCCATAAAGCCCGCGTGACCGAGCGAAAATTGACCGGTGATACCGTTAATCAGGTTCAGACTCGCCGCCATAATAATGTTGATCGCAATCACGACCACCTGCAGCCGCCAGAAATTCGGCAAAACTTTTTCTTCGACGAGGAAGTAGAAAACGGCGTAAAGGGCGAGCGCCAACACCCACCAAAGGGCGTCGTATTTACGTTTTTTGGCTATCATCATTACACCTTTTCCCCTTCCACTTTGCCCAGTAAGCCGGTCGGCTTAATCAGCAAAATTAAGATGAGGATCCCGAACGCCGCCGCATCACGGAATGTCGAAGAAATAAAACCGCTCACGAGCGCTTCCACGACACCGAGGATCAAACCGCCGAACATCGCGCCCGGCACGATGCCGATACCGCCCAAAACGGCGGCGACGAAAGCTTTCAGACCGGGCATGATGCCCATCAGCGGATCAATCGAGTTGTAGTAGATGCCGACGAGCACGCCCGCCGCGCCGGCGAGACCCGAACCCAACGCGAACGTAAACGAAATGACGCGATCGACATGGATGCCCATCAACTGCGCCGCTTCCGTATCAAACGAAACAGCGCGCATGGCTTTGCCCATCGTCGTGTATTGCACAATGTAGGTCAATAACGCCATCAGCACCAGCGCGGACACCAAGATGACGATTTGCTGCAGACTGACCACGATCGGACCGAGGTTGTATGTCGTATTCTCAAACACCGGCGGAAACGTCCGCGGTTGCGGTGTCAGGAAAAACATCGTCGTGTATTCGATCAGCAAACTGACGCCGATCGCCGTAATCAACAGAGCGATTTTCGGGCTGTTTCGCATCGGCCGATAGGCGATTTTCTCTACGACTACGCCGACAATAGCCATGACCACCATCGCGGTGATCAACGCGGGAAAAAATGACATTTGTCCCGCCGTCGTCGCAAAAAAACCGACGTAGGCCCCCAGCATGTAGATATCGCCGTGGGCAAAGTTGATGAGGCGCATGACCCCATACACCATGGTGTAGCCCAACGCAATCAGCGCGTAAATACTGCCCAGCGAAACACCGTTAATCATCTGCTGGATCACCTGTACCCACCAAGCGGACTCCATTTCTTCCCCTCCTTACTGCTGCTACGAGGCAGCGCGCGGCGAGGAACGCCGCGCGTTACACTTCTTGCTTACGGTTCTACCTTCGCCAGGAACTTCAGAGCGCCGTCTTTGTAGGTCATAATATACGCGCCTTTGATCGTGTCATGGCGTTCGTCAATGCGCATCTTACCGGAGACGCCTTCAAAGTTTTCCGTTTTGGCCATCGCATCTTTAATTTTTTCCGGTTCTACCGAATTCGCGCGAGTAATCGCATCCGCGATCATGTACATCGCATCGTAAGCGAGCGCCGCGTACGCATCCGGTTTCACACCGTAGGCCTTTTCATAGGCCGCCACAAAATCCATCGCCTTTTTATTGTTTTCATCGACGGCATAGTGGTTACTGAAATACGTATTGTTCAAGTTTTGCGCGCCGGCGATTTCCGCCAACTTCGCGCTGTCCCAACCGTCCGAGCCCAAAATCGGTTTCGTGTAACCCATTTCACGCGCCTGTTTGATGATCAGGCCGACTTCCTGGTAATATGCCGGTACAAAAATCGCATCCGGATCGCTGGCAATAATTTTCGTCAGCGTCGCTTTGAAATCGGTATCTTTCTGCAGGAAACCTTCGGTACCGGTAACCGTGCCGCCGGCGGCCGTGAACGCTTCCTCGAAGAATTTAGCTAATCCCTTGGAGTAATCGCTTGAGTTATCGACAAGAATCGCTACCTTTTGCGCGTTCATCTGTTGTAACGCAAAGCTCGTCATAACTTTGCCCTGGAACGAGTCAACAAAGGTGGAACGGAACATGAAATCGCGCACTTTATTCGCTTTATCATCCCAGGTCACGCGCGGGTTCGAACCCGTCGGGCTGATCCCGAGAACTTTGGCGGAGGAATTGATCGCGGACGCCGCAATCGCGTTCGAGCTGGTATCCGGAGCAATCGTGGCAATCGCGCCGTCATCGATCAGTTTTTGCATCTGTGTCGTGGCTTCGGCCGCTTCCGAGCGGTTGTCACCGACTTGCAGGCTGACCTGCTTACCCATGAGGCCGCCCTTTTTGTTGATTTCATCCACCGCCAGTTTAATCGCGTTCGCGGAGCTTTGACCGAAGGAAGCCTGGTTACCGGTCATTTCCAAGTTCGCGCCGATCTTAATCGTATCGGCCGCCGCTTTTTTGTCATCGCCGCCGCAACCGGCAATCAGTCCGATCGTCGCCATTGCCATGACCGCCGTCGCTACTTTCTTTTGCCATTGTTTCATGTTCTTACCCCCTTGTTTTCCTACTTTTATAACTATTGACTCAACTGAATTCGCTTCAGGAAACGTCGTTCGCCGTCCACCAACTGAATAACCACACCGCTCGAAACGGTATTGTGATCGGCATCGATGGAAATTTTGCCGCTGATCGCTTTGAAATCCTGCATCTGCGTCAGTTCCTGTTGAATCTTATGCGGATCGGTCGACTGCGCCCGCCGGATGGCTTCGAGCAAGAGTCGTGTCGCATCGTACCCGAGCACCGCGTAGGAATCCGGTTTATATCCGAAACGACGTTCATACCGTGTGATAAACTGTTGCAACACCGGATCCGTATCATTTGGCGAGTAATGGTTGGTGTAATAGGTATTGTTGAGATTGTTAGCGCCCGCAATTTCCACGAGTTTATCCGAATCCCAACCGTCACCGCCGACGATCGGCACATTCCAGCCGATCTCACGCGCCTGCCGAACAATCATGCCCACTTCCTGGTAGTAGCCCGGCACGAACAAAACGTCCGGGTGTTGTGCTTTCAACTTCGTCAACGTGACTTTAAAATCCACATCTTTTTGCAGGTACGCTTCTTTGGCGATGACCGAGCCGCCGGCGGCCGTAAAGCTCTTGGTAAAGAAATCCGCCAAGCCGATCGCATATTCACTCGCATTATCGACCAAAATCGCGGCTTTTCGCGCTCCCAAGTCGCCGTAAGCGAACTCGGCGGCGATGCGCCCCTGGTAGGAGTCAATGAAAGTCGCGCGGAACACATACTCTCGCACCTTGCCTGTCGCCGGATCAATCGTGACCGCCGGATGCGTCGCCTTCGGACTGATCAACGGAATTTTATGTTCCGCCACCATCGGCGCTACCGCAATCACGTTCGAACTGGTATCCGGACCGATGATGCCGACCACGCCCGCGTCCAACAGCTTAAACATCGCATCACTCGAACCGGCGACATCGCTGCGGTTATCAAGCGCGATCAGCTGAATTTGCTTACCGAGAACTCCGTCCGCGCTGTTCACTTCATCGATCGCCATTTGCATGGCGTTGACCGTCGAGGTGCCGAAGCTGGCGTTCGAGCCGGTCATTTCCAAATTACTGCCGATCGTCAGTAAATGATCATTCTTCGGACTTCGGTTCGGCTGACAGCCGGTCATACCGACCAACGCAATCGTACCGACGAGCGCGCTGATAACCAGCGCCCGCCACTTTGTTTGCATGGGCATCCCCCTACCTTTCCTTATCATGATAAAAAGGTATACTTCTTATGCGATTTATTATATTATCCGTAAATACCTCGGTCAACACCCAATTGGCAAGCTTTTTGCGGGATTTCAGTATTTTGTATACACAAAAACAATGCCGTTTTTTGTCGTCTTTTGCAAAACTCCCGCCCGTAGGGAAATCATGACCTCTTCCTCAAAAAAGATGGGAAAAAGAAATACAAAAACGGCTTGCTCTCATTGCAATATCGTGTATACGATTTTAAAATTAGCATAGCCTATTCAATTTTTCGTGTACGCTTTTTCCTGACACAAATGCCTTCTCGAAAAAACGCTCTCCTTTTTACCGCCACTTCTTTCAGCGGTATACGGTTTCACACTACTGACGCAAAACGAGCAAAATTTGCACTTATTTTCCCTTTTTGTCTATTTTGTATCTTCTGCTATTCAATTTTTATTTTCTTTCCTTATTTTGCCTTTCTTTTTTTGGCAACTTGTTATTTTCATAAAAATTTTTATGCCGTCTGTTTGGTGAGCGTTATAAAAAATTTCTAATTTATTTCCTTGAAGTATAAAATTTTCAAAATAAAATTTTATGTCGGCACCTTTTAAAAATTTTCGTCGACCGGAAATAAAACAGAAAAATTTTCCCACCGCATTTTGAGCAATAAAAAAAAGACCGCAAAGCGGTCTTTACTTTTTTGTCGGTAAAAACAACATCGGATCAACCGGCACGCCGTTAACACGTACCTCGTAGTGGACGTGACTGCCGGTGCTACGCCCGGTGCTGCCCATGAATGAAATTACGGTACCCGTCTGCACCTTGTCGCCGACTTCGGCGATAATCAGCGAATTATGTCCGTAGCGCGTGACAATGCCGCCCGGGTGCGTAATTTCCACCATATAGCCGTAGCCGCCGGCCCAACCCGCCGCGGTGACGGTCCCGTTCGCGGTAGCCTGTATCGGCGCGCCGTAATCGCCGGCGATATCTACCCCTTCATGAAAACCGATGCCGTCACCGAAAGGATCGTTGCGCCAACCGAAACTGCTGGAAACATATCCCTGCGCCGGCCAAATCGAGGGCGTATCGCCGGTCGCACCGTCATTCAATACGGGCTGATATGCCGGCGTAAGGTCAATCCCTTCCGCCAACGATTGCCGTAACATCACAAGCGAGTTCAGATGTTGGTCGGCGCGCGTGGAAAGCGCGGTGATGCGTTCCAGCAACGCTCCCGGCGTTAACGCCTGCGTCACTGCCGGCTGACGCGCTACCGTGCCGCCGTCACCTTGCGGCGCGGCTCCCGACTGCGAGCCTTGGATCATCTGCCGCACTTCCGCATCCAGCGCATCTAAACGCTGCATTTTGGTTTGCAGCTCCGTCAGTTTTTGGTTCGCGATTTCCACCTGCCGCTGATGCAGCTGATTTTCCTCGCGCAACCGATCCACTTCCCAATGTTGGTAATAGCCCCAACCGATCATCGCTAACGCGGCAAGCAGCACGATGATTTCCGCTGCTACCAAAGTGTAAAACCACTTTTTGCGCATAGTCCACGTGACGGTGTCGGACGTTTGGAATGACTTCATGCCGTTCCTTTCTCCGGACCGCCGCCCTGTTCAAGCGCACGCGCTAAACTTTCTTCTTCCTCTCTGCTGGGACGGGATAAGTAGCGTCCGACGCGAATCTCTTTCGCGTATACTCGCGTTTCTTCCGAGCCGCTGATCGCGGACACCGTGACCCCGTTACCACGGCCGTCAAGCATGGTCAGGGAAAAGCTGTCCTGCTGCCCGTTGGCGGCAAAGGCATTGTACTGAACAAAACCGACTTGCTGCAGTGCGGCATGTTGTACACGAGAAAGGTTTTCCTGCGCCGCGCCCATGGCGCTGATGGATGCTCCCAGTTCGCGCAATTCGCGCACTTCGGTCGCAAGTTTACGTTCCAGAGTCTTACCGTCTTCGCCGCGCATGAAAAGATTATATTTTTGTCGTAATTGACGCATTTGCGTATATAAAACAAGTACATAAACTAATACTATAACGAGCAGGGCAATTAATACGCCGAGCATGATCGTACCCGTCGTCTCCGTCAACCAAGCCATACTTCCTCCTGTTTCACGTGAAACATTATTTCAGTAACGCCAAAAGCCGTTCCAGTTCATCCCAGTTCGCGTACGGAATGCGAATTTCACCATGCGTCTTGCTGCCGCTGCCTTGCGCGGTAATGTCCACTTTCGTTCCAAGCAGTAGGGTCAGCTCTTCACTTTCCGCATGGAGATAAGCCTCGACGTTCGCATCCGATTTTTTTGTTTTTTTCTGCTTCGGCGATTTCCGCGACGGCGTTTTGTTTTCGGCAAGCAACGCTTCTACCCGGCGCGCGCTTAAACCTTCCGCGGCGATCTTTTGCGCCCAGCGCACTTGCGCATCTGGATCCTCTACCGCAAGTAAAGGCCGCACTTGCCCGACGGTGAGATCTCGCCGCGCCAACAGTTCCCGTACAAAGTCCGGCAACTGGAGAAGCCTCATCATATTGGTAATATATGGACGGCTGCGGCCGACCTTAGTCGCAATCTGCGCCTGCGTCAGAGAAAATTCATCGCGCAGACGATAGTACGCCGCCGCTTCTTCAATCGGATTCAAATCTTCACGTTGCAGGTTTTCGATTAACGCGACCGCGGCCAGCGCGGCATCGTCGTAATCACGAATGACTACCGGCACGGTACGGAGTTTGGCAATTTTAGCGGCGCGCAAACGCCGTTCCCCCGCGACCAGTTGGTAGCCGTCTTCTACTTTCATCACAATGAGCGGCTGAATAATGCCGTACTCTTTAATCGACGCGGCCAAGTCGTTCAGTTCGTTTTCGGCAAACTCCTGCCGAGGCTGCTGCGGATTCGGCACAATCTCCGTGAGCGAAATTTCCTGCACCGCGTTTTGCGCCATCGATGCGCTACCGCCCAGTAGCGCATCCAGGCCACGGCCCAGTTTCATGCCTTTTTTAGCCACGCCGCAGCACCTCCTGCGCCAATTCGCGATAAACTTCCGCGCCTTTGGATTTGCCGTCATAAAGAATGATCGGCTCGCCGTAGCTCGGCGCTTCGCTCAATCGCACGTTGCGCGGAATCAGCGTGCGATAAACTTTTTCACCGAAATGTTTTTTGACTTCATCAGCCACCTGTAAAGACAAATTGGTGCGACCGTCAAACATCGTCAATACAACGCCTTCCAAATGCAAGCTCGGATTCCAGTTGCCCGAAACCGAACGGATCGTCTGCAAAAGCTGCGCTACCCCTTCCAATGCGTAGTATTCGCACTGAATGGGCACCAGTACCGATCCCGCCGCGACTAACGCATTCACCGTCAAAAGTCCCAGCGAAGGCGGGCAGTCGATTAAGATATACTCGAATTTCTTTTTCAGTTTGTCCAAGGCGTCACGCAATTTTGTTTCACGTGAAACCATATTGACCAATTCGACTTCCGCGCCGGCCAATGCGATCGTCGCGGGCAAAACGGACAAGCCCTCCACGGCGGTCTTCACGCATGCTTTTTTGGCAGAAGCACCTTCGATCAGCACTTCATACCCGGAGCTTTTGATTCGGTCCTTATCGATCCCCAGACCGCTGGTCGCATTTCCCTGCGCGTCCATATCTACCAACAGTACGGCTTGACCCGCTTCCGCCAGGCAGGCCGCCAGGTTTACAGCGGTCGTCGTTTTACCTACGCCGCCTTTCTGATTCATAACGGCAATAATTTTGCCCACCGTGGCACCTCCATTTCTATTCGTACTTTATAGTATATCACACTGACCGACAGCGCTTTGTCAAAAGTCGATTTGTTTTTTTCTTCCGCCCGCATCAAAGAAAAGACCGTCCGCAGACGGTCGTTTCTTATCCGAACAAATCTTCCAAGGTCATGTTTTTGTCTTTCGCCAGGACTTTTTGCCAATGCTCCAAATGTTCCTTTTCCGCTCCGGATAGTGCCGGGAACTGCGGATCCAATTGTTCCAACAGCTGCAAGGTCGCCTGCGCCGCCAAGTAACGCGTGTACCATTTCTTATCCGCCGGCAGTATATACCAGGGCGCGTACTTCGTCGACGTAGCTTGAATCATATCCGCATACACATGCTGATAATTGTTCCAATACTTGCGTTCATTGATATCGGCCATGGAAAATTTCCAATTTTTTTCCGGCCGTTTGATTCGATCAATCAGCCGCTCCGCCTGCTCTTCTTTCGAAACATGCAAGAAAAACTTCAGCATAAAATAGCCGTTTTCATGCAAGTAACGTTCCCAATCATTAATTTGGCGAAAGCGTTCCTGCCAAAACTCCTTGTCGATTTCAACATCGCTGCCCGGAAAGTTTTGATCTTTCAATAAATTATGTACGCGCGTAACGATGACGTCTTCATAATGGGAGCGGTTGAAAATGCCGATTTCGCCGCGCCGCGGTAAGGCCCGATTGACGCGCCAGAGATAATCGCGATCCAACTCCTCGCTTGACGGCTGTTTAAAGGTGGCGACACGTACGCCTTGCGGATTGAGAACGGTGTAGACATGCTTGATGAGACCGTCTTTACCCGCCGCATCCATCGCTTGCAAAACGACGATAATGCCATGTTTATTTTCGGCATAAAGTCGTTCCTGGTAAACTTCCAGTTCTTCCAACACTTCCGGAAACAGTTCTTCTTTTACCGTCTGTTTATCCGCTTCTTTCGGTGGGGCTGTCGGAATATTTTTAAAATCCAACTTGTTTTTGTGATGCACGAGATATTGTTTGACGTCCATGGATTTTCCTCCTCACTCCGGTCGCAGTCGCTGTTACTTATACTATAATGGTTGTTTCGCTGCTTTGCCCGGCGCGCGCGGAAAACGCTTCGGCGTCGCCTGCACTTTTTGAATGATGCAGAGCACGCGCTCATCAAACCATTCGCCGCGCTGCAGTTTGCGCACTTCGCACAACGTACCGCCAAGCTCCCGAATAGCACGTTGCGCAGCGCTTGCTTCCTCCGCGCCCTTCGGCCCTTTCCAGGCCAGAAAATAACCGCCTCGGGCGACAAAAGGCAACGCCCATTCACAGAGCACGCGCAAATCGGCGACGGCCCGCGACGTCACCACCGCAAACTGTTCGCGATATTCTTTCGCCTGCCCGGCAAATTCGGCGCGCTCATGGAGAATCTGCACATTCGCAAGGCCGATTGTTTGCGCGGCGTCAGCGACAAAGCGCAGCTTCTTGCCGACGGAGTCGAGCAATGTCCATTCGACATTCGGCGTAAGAATGGCTAACGGGATACCGGGAAAACCGCCGCCCGTACCGAGGTCAAGCGCGCGTGAGCGCGCCGGGAAATACGCGGGATCATAGCCCAGCCAGGAATCAATATAATGCTTCGCCAAAAATTCCTGCGGCTCGGTGATAGAAGTCAGGTTCATCACGCGATTTCGCTCGATTACCGCATCATAATACGCCGCATACGCCTGACTTTGCTCCGGCGTCAATGCGATCCCCAGCGACTTTGCCGCCGCTGCTATTTGTTCCGGGCTGAGCGTTGTCGTTTCAGGCATCATAGTTGACTCCCTGTTGCCGTTGCTGCTCCAAATAAATCATCAACACGGTAATATCCGCCGGCGAAACGCCGGAAACGCGCGAGGCCTGACCTAATGTGGCCGGCTTGACCTGCTGCAGCTTTTGCCGCGCTTCGATCGAAATGCCGCGCAACGTATCGTACGGCAAATCGTCCGGAAGTCGCGTCGTTTCCATTTTCTGCTGACGGCGAATGCGTTCCTGCTGTTTCGTAATATAACCTTCGTACTTGGTCGAAACAGACAGCTCTTCCCGCACATCGATGCCCGGATCGTCCCAGCCGAGCAAATCCGCGATATCCATATACGAAAGCTCCGGTCGCCGCAATAATTGCGCAGCGGTCGTGCCGGTTTTCAGCGCGGCGCTTCCCAAACGCGTGAGATAGGCATTCGTTTCCGCTGTCGGCGTAAGCATCGTTTCGCTCAACTTTCGATGCCCTTCTTCCACCGCGACGCGTTTCGCTTCATACCGCGCCCAACGCTCGTCACTTACTAAACCGAGTGTACGCCCGAGCGGCGTTAAACGCAAATCCGCATTGTCCTGACGCAATAACAGACGATATTCACTGCGGCTCGTCATCATGCGATACGGTTCATTCGTACCCTTCGTCACCAAGTCGTCAATCAGCGTGCCGATGTAGGCTTGCGCGCGCGTCAGCGTAAACGGTTCTTTACCGAGTACATAATGCGCCGCGTTAATGCCGGCGATGAAACCCTGCGCCGCGGCTTCTTCATAACCCGATGTTCCGTTGGCCTGGCCGGCGGAAAAAAGTCCGTCGCATTTTTTATAACGCA
Source organism: Negativicoccus succinicivorans (assembly GCF_018372215.1). Taxonomy (NCBI): domain Bacteria; kingdom Bacillati; phylum Bacillota; class Negativicutes; order Veillonellales; family Veillonellaceae; genus Negativicoccus; species Negativicoccus succinicivorans. The sequence continues at coordinate 94,182 of NZ_JAHAJN010000002.1, forward strand.
AGCCCGCCGTCAGCTGCAACGGGTCCAGACATTCATATTCAATCGCGTACGCCGGACGCATGATTTCGACATGCTCCAAGCCGGGAATCGTACGCAAAAAAGCATACTGCACGTCCATCGGCAGCGATGTCGACATGCCCTGGACATACATTTCATTCGTTTCCAAACCTTCCGGCTCGATAAAGAGTTGATGCCGTTCTTTATCCGCAAAGCGCACCACTTTATCTTCAATCGAAGGACAATAGCGCGCACCGACGCCGTGCACCAGCCCCGCGTATAAAGGAGCTCGATCCAAGTTGGCGCGAATAATCGCATGCGTTTCCGCATTGGTATAAGTCAACCAGCAACAAGTCGCGTTACGATCTTTGCGTTCGGATAAAAAGGAAAATGTGTGTGAATCCTTGTCGCCGTCCTGACGTTCCATGCGCTCAAGTGACAGAGTGCGCAGATCGACTCGACTCGGCGTGCCCGTTTTGAAACGACGCAGTTCGACGCCATGCTCTCGCAATGAATCCGCAAGTTTCAAACTCGCTCGGTAACCGTTCGGACCGCCGCTGTACTTATGCGTTCCAATCAGGATTTCACCTTGTAAATACGTTCCTGTCGCCAAGACAACCGCTTTTGCGCGATACGCTTCATCCAGCTCCGTTTTAATTCCGGTTACGCGACCGTCCTCTACCAGAAGATCTGTTACCATCAATTGCTTGACATCCAGCCGCGGCTCATTTTCAACGATTTGTTTCATGCGACGATGGTATGCGTTTTTATCATTTTGCGCGCGTAACGCATGGACAGCCGGCCCTTTGCCCCGGTTGAGCATGCGCATCTGAATCGCCGTTTCATCGGCGACTATCCCCATCTGTCCGCCCAACGCGTCCAACTCCCGCACGAGCTGGCTCTTACCCGGACCGCCGATCGCCGGATTACACGGCATCATCGCGATATTTTCTAAACTGATCGTGCACAACAATGTGCGCGCGCCCAAACGCGCCGCGGCGAGGCCCGCTTCGCAGCCCGCATGGCCGGCGCCGATCACGATCACGTCGTAACTTGCTACTTCGTACATATTCTTCCCCTTACTTACCGACGCAAAAACGTCGGAAAATTTCATCGGTAATGCTTGCCTCCGGGTTCCGCCCAACGATCGCTCCCAACGCGTCCCAGGCCGCCCGTAAATCTTCCGTAATCAAATCTTCCATCAAACCTTCATGCAGACCCTGCTGCGCGGAACGCAAGGAAGCGAGCGCCCGACGCGCCAAATCCTCCTGGCGCACGTTCGTCAAAAGGACGCTGTCCGCGCCGGCTTGCAGCCGGTGTTGCTCGACATAGGTCGCCAACGCGTTGCCGAGCTCGTCCATACCGGTGCCTGTACGCGCCGCGATCGCTACCTGCGGGAGGCCGCCGGTGAGCGCCTTCACCTCGTCAAGATCCGCCCGCAAAGGCAAATCCGTTTTATTTAAAAGTAAAATCGCCGCTTTGTTTTGCAAGGTCGCAAGCCATGCGCGTGTTTCCGCCGTCAGCGGCTGCGATGCATCCAGCACGGCGAGAATCAAATCCGCCTGCGCGAGTTCGCGGTGTGTACGCGCAATTCCCATTTGTTCAATTTGGTCGCTCGCTTCACGAATGCCCGCCGTGTCCACAAGCACCAGCGGAATGCCGTGAATCAGCGCCGATTCCGTAATCGTGTCGCGTGTCGTGCCGGGAATATCCGTCACAATCGCGCGCTCTTCCGCCAGCAATTGATTCAAAAGGCTTGATTTGCCCGCATTGGGTAAACCCGCGATGACGGTTTTTAATCCCTCTTTCCAAACTTTTCCCGCCGCCGCGCGGGCGATCATCGCTTCCAATTCAGTGATGATCGCGGTCAGTTTCGTATCGATTTCCGCCGGCGTCAGCTCCGCCAAATCCTCTTCGGGATAATCAATCACCGCTTCCAACGAAGCTACGAGTTCGGTCACCGCCGCGCCGGTCGCTTCCACCCAGCGGGAAAGTTTGCCCGTCAGTTGACCGACCGCCACGCCTAAGCCGACTTCGCTCTTCGCGGTAATAATATCATCCACCGCTTCCGCCTGCGTCAGATCAATACGCCCGTTCAAAAAGGCGCGCTCGGTAAATTCACCGCGTTCCGCCAAGCGCGCGCCCGCTTGGAGGCAAAGCTGCAAGCTGTGTTGTAACACCAGCATCCCGCCATGCAGTTGCAACTCCACGACATCTTCACCCGTATACGAACGCGGCGCGCGCATGACAAGCAAAATGCTTTCGTCCATCGTTTGCCCGTCCGCTACGATATGGCCGTAATGCGCCCGAAAACCGCGCGCATTATTCCAATCCAGCGGCGTGTACGGCCGAAAAACGCGCGCGGCGAGCGCCAGCGCCTCCGGCCCGCTGATCCGGATAATACCGATTCCGCCCGTGCCGAACGGCGTTGCGATCGCGGCAATGGTATCTTCGTTATACATAATTCTCCTTAGAAAAAGAAAGACCGGGATCGCCCCGGTCTGTAATGCGTTTACTGCTTGTAGTGAATCACCAAGTGGCGATTGTCCAGTTCGCCCTCACTCTTCGTGTAGACGTCCGGATCATCTTGCAATGTCAGATGAATAATTTTGCGTTCATACGCATTCATCGGTTCCAACACCAAGGGGCGTTGATTGCGTTTGACACGGTCCGCCATGCGGATCGCCAGCGATTCCAGCGTCGCTTGCCGACGCTCGCGGTAATCTTCCACGTCGAGCATGACGAAATACCGACCGCGGCCGCTCTGATTGGCCGCTAAATTGGTCAGATACTGCAACGAGTCCAACGTTTTGCCGTGTTTACCGATCAAAACGCCCAACCCGCGCCCGTGCAATTGTAATAAAATGCGTTCCGCAGTCATTCGCTTTTCGATCATCACATCGAGTCCCATCGCATCGGTGACGGATTGTAAAAAGGCTTTAGCGCGCTGCGCCGTTTCCGCTTGTTCTTCCGCCGAAAATGCGCTTTGGGAACGAGTATTTGTCACCGCTTCAGTCGCCACCGCGCCGGTATCCGCTACATGCGCCGTGGCGTCCGCTGCCGCCTCCGGACGCAGCGTTTCTTCCGCCGCTTGCGTTTCCTGCTCAACAACGGTCGCCGGTGTTTCAATAATCGGTTCTTCGTTTTGCACTTCGATACCGGTAGCGTCTTCAAGACCCGCGGACATTTTGGCCTGGCGCTTCGAAGCTTCCGTCAATTCTTCGCGCGGTACGATATAATCCGCTTTCGCAGTCTCTTTATCAACTTCCGATTCCGTCAGCTCACCATACAATTTGGTAACCAGGATGCGCGCCTCTTTGGCGCCGATACCGAAGATACCCTTTGACCCTTCCGACAGTACATCTACATTCACTTCACCGCGCGTGACTTGCAGCTCTGCTAATGCTTTCGCGGTAGCGTCTTCCACGGTTTTGCCCGTAAACTCGATTGGATGGCTCATTTGACACCTGCTCCCTTCGGCTTTTCACGAAACATGATAAACTGTTGCGCCATCTGGAATAAATTGGAAACTACCCAATAAACAACCAGACCGCTCGGAAAACTTAAGCTGATGTAGCCGATGAAAAGCGGCATAAAGACCAGCATGATTTTTTGCTGCTGCGCCGCCATAGAACCCGCCGAATTGTTGCTGCTCATCGTTTGCTTTTGCATGATGAACGTCGACAGCGCGGACAGAACCGGTAAAACATAGTACGGATCGGTCGCGCCCAGGCTCGGCAGCCATAAGAAGCTGATATATTCGGGATCGTATTGATAACTGCGCAACGCGTAGAAAATCGAAATCAAAAACGGCATCTGAATCAGCATCGGCAGGCAGCCCGACAGCGGATTGACACCCATCTCCTGATACATCTTCGTCATTTCCATTTGAATCCGTTGCGGATCCCCTTTATATTTCTTTTGAATCTCCTGAAGGCGCGGCTGCATTTCCTGCATGCTCTTCATCGAGCGGATCTGCTTAATCGCCAACGGCAAAAGCAGCACGCGAATCAGAATCGTCATTACTATAATTGCGATCCCGTAACTCGGGAATCCCGCCATCTGCGTCAATTGGTAGCAAAACGACAAGAAATGCTGCATGATTGACGCCAAAAAATCAATGGCATCACTGAATATACTCACTCGGTTCCTCCTTTAAGGATGCGCGGGCAGGCGGTACAGGATCATAGCCTCCCGAATGCAAGGGATGACACTTCAGCAGGCGTCGCAACGCCAGCCAACTTCCTTGCAGGGGTCCGAAGCGTAATATCGCTTCGCGGGCATAAATGCTGCACGTCGGATAAAACCGACACGTCGGCGGTTTCAACGGTGAAAGAAAGCGACGGTAAAAGTCGATTATACCGATTAAGATACGCGTCAGCATTGCAAAAGTTTCGCCCTTCTGAGCACAAATAATAAATCCCGCTCCGCTTCCGCGTATGACGCTTGCGCCAATCGCTTGCGTCCCACCAGAACCAGGTGATAGCCCGGTTTCAGCTGCGGCCGATGCAGGCGATACGCTTCGCGAAGCAAACGGCGCGCACGATTTCGCGCGACCGCATTTCCTACCTTTTTGCCGGTGACAAAGCCGACCCGGGTGGGTTCGCCCTGTCGCGGCAGCACATACAGTACCAGACGATTGGCAATCACGGCACGACCGTGTTGGTAGACACGCCGGTACTCATGGCCCTGCGTAATTCGATCCCCTTTTTTCAATTCGTGCATGACAACCGTCCCTTATGTATACAAAGAACTTGGCCGAGGCCAAGTTCTTTGTATCGCCTCTCGCTTAGGCGGATAATTTTTTTCTGCCTTTCAATCTTCTTCTTTTTAAGACCATGCGGCCGCCTTTAGTTTTCATGCGTTCCCGAAAACCGTGGGTACGTTTGCGCCAAAGCACACTCGGTTGATACGTCCGTTTCATGTCTGCACCTCCTTCTAGCATTAGGTGAATCAGTTCATACCATAACAAAGTAATTATATTGAAAAAGTTGGTCACTGTCAATCAATAGGCTTGTCATTGTCCAAAAAAGGCTTTATTTTTTTAATGTATATAAAAAGTGATTTCAGTAAAATTTTTATTTTTCTTTATTTTCCACTTGAAGTGTTGCCTGCCTGTGCTATAATTAGTGAAATATCTATTAAGGGGTGATGAAAATGCGAGGACAGACCATTTCTCGCTCTGCCTATGTATCCATAGGCCTCATGTTATTTGCATTATTTTTCGGAGCGGGAAACTTGATTTTCCCGGCCTCTCTGGGACAAAATGCCGGCTTGAATTTTCCGGAAGCGATTCTGGGCTTTTTAGTTACCGGCGTCGGTCTGCCTTTGTTGGGCGTTATGGCCATCGGCTACTCCGGCAGTCGCGACCTGCAGGATCTTTCGTCGCGTGTCCATCCTGTCTTCGGTCTTTTATTTACGATTTTATTGTACCTGACGATTGGACCGTTTTTCGCCATCCCGCGTACGGGAACGGTATCGTATGAAATCGGCATCAAACCGTTTTTGGGCGCAGGCACGGGCAATTTGGAATTATCGATTTTTCTCGCCGTGTTCTTCGGTATTTCGTGGTGGTTCTCCATTTCACCGGCCAAGCTCGTTTCGCGTATCGGTAAAGTATTGACGCCGCTCTTACTTTTATTCCTCGGCATACTGATCGTGAAGTCCCTTCTCTCGCCGATCGGACCGATGCAGGCTCCGACGCCGACATACGCTACTTCCGGTCTGGCGTTTACGCAGGGCTTCCTGGACGGTTACAACACGATGGATGCGTTGGCGTCCTTGGTCTTCGGGATCATCATCGTCAAATCCGTCAAACAGTACGGCGCGGAATTTGAACGTGATATCGCGGCGGCTACGTTTAAATCCGGCTTGATTGCCGCGATCTGCCTGGGCGTTGTCTACGTCTTTATCGGCAACATCGGGGCGACCAGCGTCACCGGCATCGGCATGCAGGAAACAGGCGCGCCGGTTCTCTCGCTTTCGACGCAATTTTACTTTGGCGATCCGGGCGCATTCATTTTGGCTATCATCGTCATCTTGGCGTGTCTGACGACAAGCATCGGTTTGATTACGTCCTGCTCGACGTATTTCAACGAATTGGTACCGGCGCTTTCGTATCGCGTGTGGGTGAGCATCTTCTCCGTATTCTCCGCGGTAATCGGCATGTTTGGTTTGTCGACGATCATTTCCGCGGCGATTCCGGTGCTGATGTTCCTGTATCCCTTGACGATGGTTATGATGTCGCTGACGTTTTTGGCACCGCTTTTTGACAATCGCCAAGCGGGCTACTTTATTACCCAACTCTTTACATTGGTTCCAGCGCTCTATGACGGGTTGCGTACCGCCGGTTTTGAAATGCCGGCTCTCACGCACTGGATGGAAGCGAATTTACCGTTATTCGGTTATGGTTTGGGCTGGGTATCGTTTGCAGTCGTCGGCTTCATTCTGGCGCTCTGCTATGTGAAATTCGTAAAAAAAGCACCGACAACTGTCTAGTCGATAAAAAACCGGTCGGAAACTTTCCGGCCGGTTTTTGTGTGCTCTATTTTAAAATCGGTGGATATCTGCTAAAATAAAGACACATTTACACGGAGTTGTCCACCAACTTATCCTCATTGTCCACAGCATTAAACCCTTGTTTTACAATACTTTTACTTTTATTTCCACCATTTTCACGGAGAATTTTATGACCGATATTTTTGACTTTTGGGAAGCCGTACTTGCCCGACTGGGCGAACGGATTTCCCCGGAGATGTTGAACTGGCTCATGTCGCATGTCTTGCCGCTGACATTAACGGAAGACACATTGACGGCGCAAGTGAGTAAACCGTTTTTAAAAATTTGGCTCGAAAAAAATCTCTTAAGCGATTTGCAGGCGACTGTCAACGAAGTGGCCGCACGGCCGCTTACATTGCAAATCACCTTGCCCCAAGCGACGGACGTACCGATACCGCCGTTGCCGTCGACAAACACCACGGAAACTTTTACATTGCCCGAACCTCCGGTGCCGGTATTCCACAAACCGACACCAACCGGCGTGCAGGAAACCTCGCCGAGCACTACTCCGGCCGCCGCAGTACAAATCCCCGCAGCGCCGAAAAGTGAGTACAACTTCGGCAAGCATTCGATTCCCATCGATCCCGCTTGTACCTTTGATAATTTTATTGTTTCCAATTCCAATACTTTGGCGCGCAGCGCGGCATTCGCCGTCGCACAACAACCGGCGCAATATCAAAACCCGTTGTTCATTTACGGGCCATCGGGACTCGGCAAGACCCACTTGATGCATGCCATTTGCAATTATGTGCGCGCCCACACGCCGGAAAAGAAATTTTTATTTCTCACGAGCGAAGATTTTACCAATGATTTCATTTCCGCTCTGACGCAAAAAGGAGTGGAGCACAACCGCGCCTTTCGGGAAAAATATCGTTCCGTCGATTATCTGCTCATCGATGACGTGCAATTTTTCGGGAAAAAAGACGGCACGCAGTTGGAGTTTTTTCACACGTTCAATGAACTACTGAACAGTAAAAAACAAATCGTCATGACCTGCGACCGGTTACCGGAAAATATGGAGAAGGTCGAACAGCGACTGATTTCGCGTTTCCGCATGGGCCTGGTCGTCGAAATACAGCCGCCAGATTTTGAAATCCGCAGCGCCTATTTACAGAAAAAAGCAGCCGCCGCGGAAATTTCCATGCCGACGGATGTCGTATCGTTTCTCGCGGAAAATTTTACCGAAGATTTTCGGGAACTGGGTGGCGTATTTAATCGCATCGCCACATTACAGTCATTATCACCGGAACCGATTACGGTCGAGTGGGCACAGCAACAGCTGGCCGATATACTGCCGGCGGAACGCCGCATTATTTTGAATCCGGATATTATCATCAACGAAGTCGCAAGCTTTTATAAAATTCGCCGTGATAAACTCGTCGGCAAAACACGTCCGAAAAATATCGTTTTCCCGCGGCAAATCGCCATGTTCCTCTGCCGTGACATGTTGGATTTATCCTTTAAAGAAATCGCGGCGGCATTCAACAAAAATGACCACACGACCGTCATGCACGCTTACGACAAAATTTATAAAGAACTGCAAACCAATATCAAGCTGCAGGAAGAGATGCAACAGATCCGACAATTTCTGACCGGCGGATAACAAGCGGATGAAGAGCGAAAATGACGTGGATAATTCCGGATGTTATCCACTTTACCGGCAGGCATGATGGATAAGGAGCGCAATTTTATCTTTTATCCACCGACTTATTCACATCGATGCGAATAACATTTACAAGCTTTGACCGGATTATCCACTTTTCCACCGCGTCTACTACTACTGCTATTATTTAACTGTAAACAATCAAAACATCGCCATCGTAAGGAGGCCATCATGAAATTATCGTTACCCACCCAAGCTTTACAATCGGCATTGGATCAAGTAAGCCGTGCCGCCGCACCGAAAGTCGGTAATAATGCGTATGCGGGAATTTTATTAAGCGCTGCCGACAATATGTTGGAAATACAGGCGACGGATTACCAGGTCAGTGTACGGGTCCGCACGCCAGCGACAGTCACCGAACCCGGTGAAACGGTCGTATTGGCCGCGTATTTGCCGGAATTGATCAAAAAGTTGCCGGCGGGCACGGTAGAAATCCAAAGTCAGACCGGCGCATCCACATTATTGATTCGTGCGGGGCGCAGTGAAAATGAAATGGTAACCGGCGTCGCGGGCGAATTTCCCCGTTTGGATGAATTGGATCATCCGCAACAATTCACGTTGCCGAGCGATCAGCTGCGCGATATGTATAGTCTGACGCAATTCGCTGTCGCGGGTGACAACCAACGTCCGATTTTCAGCGGCATTTTGCTGGAGGCGGGGGAGAAAGCGGCGCGCATGGTCGCTACCGATACGCACCGGTTGGCATTGCGGGAAGTGGTGTTGGCGGATGCGTTGGCGCAGCCGGTGCGTTTGGTGATTCCCGAACGCGTGCTCGCCGATGTGGTGCGTTTGTTACCGACAAATGAACCGGTCGACGTGACGATTTCCTGGCACCGTGATTATGTCGCGTTCGAATTTGCGGGCGTATACTTCATGTCCAATTTGATCGCGGGTGAATTTCCTGATTATGAACGCGTGTTTCCGGCACGTTTTGATGCGAAGGCGATCATCGATCGGCGCGAATTTACCGCGGCATTGGAACGCGCAGCGTTAATTTCGCGCAACATGGCGTACAAAACCGTTACCTTAAAATGGGGCGACGGCAGTGTGGAAATCAGCGCGACGAGCGCCGAAGTGGGAAGCACGGAAGAAACATTACCGGTGAACTATGAGGGAGAAGCATTGGAAATCGTGTTCAACTGTTTCTACCTGCTCGATATTTTAAAACGTTCGACAGGCGATAAAATTACCCTACATATCCTGCAAAACGGACCGATGCTTGTGGAACAGGAAAACGATCCGGATTACCGCTATGTGGTCACGCCGATGCGAGGGCATTAAGATGCGAGAAATTACGATTCATACGTCTTTTATTGCGTTAAATGAACTGTTGAAACTCGCCGGCGTGGTCGGTTCGGGGGCGGAGGCGAAAGGATTGATCCGCAGCGGTGAAGTTTGGGTCAACGGCGAACCTTGCACCGTAGTTCGCAAAAAAATTACCGCCGATGATCGCGTCGATGTGCCCGATCAGGGAAGTTTCACGGTTGTGTCCGAAGTATGAAAATCGCCACCGTTGCGGTGACGGATTTTCGCAGCTATGCGGAATATTCGCTGACGCTTTCCGCTCCGACGACATTGCTTTACGGCCCGAACGGTTGCGGCAAAACGAATCTTTTGGAAGCGATGTACTTGGCTTCCGTGGGAAAATCACCGCGCACGAGTCATGATCGGCTGATGATTCGGCACAACGCGGAGAGCGCCGCCGTTCGGGTCGATTTTACGCGCCATGAAGTAGCGCAAAAAATCCAAATCAATGTATATAAAAATAAACGCAAAGAAATGTGGATCAATGCGACGCCGGTTCGCCAAAAAGAATTGGTCGGGACATTGCATACCGTTTATTTCGGACCGGATGATTTGCAGTTGATCAAAGGCAGTCCGCAGGGGCGCCGCCGTTTTTTGGATTTGAGTTTGGCGCGGGCGAATTCGCTCTATTATGATGCGTTACTGCGTTACAATCGGATTTTGGCGCAACGCAATCAACTGCTGAAAGCGCAGCGGGCGGTGGATTTGGCACCGTGGGACGAGCAGCTGGCGACGCAGGCCGTCTATATTACCAACGCGAGAATGCAGGCGCTGGAGGAGTGGAATAGGCTGGTCGGACCGACTTCGCAAACCTGGTCGGCCGGAGATCTCAACGTGCATTTGAAATACCTGCGTTTCTATGCCAAATGTGAAGACATTTCCAAAGAGGAGTATTTACATCTATATAAAGAAACGCTGGAACGTGATTTGAAAAGCGGTTTTACCTCCATCGGACCGCATCGTGCCGATGTGGTGTTTTACCATGAGGATAAAAATTTGGCCGATTACGGATCGCAGGGCGAGCAGCGGCTCGCCATTTTGGCGTTAAAATTATCCGAGACCACGTATTTAAAAGAACATGTCGGCGAATTGCCCGTACTGTTGTTGGACGATGTCCTCAGCGAACTCGATGAGGAACGGCAACAGGAACTGTTACGCTGGACTGCCGACCGACAATTGCAATTGATCATGACCGCCGCGTATCGTCCGAACCGTTTGCCGGAACCGGTCGATATGCGTTGCTTGGAGAAATCCCATGGCGCATAATTTGAATTCTTTACAACAGGCGCTTGCCGTTTGGACGGAACAATGGAAAGACCAGCCGCAAATGCAGTTGTACCGATTGCAGGAAAGTTGGCCCGAAGTCGTCGGCAAAATACTGGCGAAAAAATCCTTTATCGGTAAGTATGACGGCGTGACGGTCACGGTACTTGCGGATAATTCAGTCTGGCTGAATGAACTTTTTATTCAGCGGGAAAAAATTATTAAAAAATTGGTCGATCGATTTCCGGAATACACCATCACGGATTTAAAATTTCGCACCGGTCGTCGCGCGCAACAGGCGCCAAAAAAAGCGGCGGAAAAACGGACACAGGAGCATATTCCCGCATTGACCGCGGCGCAGAAAGAAGAAGTGGCTGCGTTTTTTACGGCGGTACCGGATCCGGCTTTAAAACAATCGCTGATTCATTTGCGCGAACGGCAGCTGGCGCTGGAATTGGCGCGACGGGAAGCGGGTTTTGTACCGTGCGGGGTTTGCCACCAGTTGACGGACGCGGTCGACGGTACTTGTGAAATGTGCAAGTTGCGGGCGCAGGCGCAAGAACGTCACGCCGTCACCCGCTATCTGAAAGAGCATCCGGCCGCGTCGTATCGGGATGTCATCGCGGCTGTGGGCACGAGCGAGAGCATGTATGCGCAGTCGCGGCAATACTTGATCTATCGGACGCTCGATCATATCTATCATCGTGTAGAAACAGCGGCGGAGCAGGTCATGCTCGCGAGTTTACTCACCGGTATCGAACCGCAGGAACTGACGGAGGATCATGTTCGCAATCTTTTGGCGAAGTTTGTGCGTAAAGCGGAAGATAAATGACGTAAAATAAAAAATAAGAGGATTTTATTCGTATCGATACTTACCCCATACAAAAATCAAAATAGGCCCATTATGGGCTTATTTTGATAAAATAAGTGTATTTTTAAAATTATTTATAGTATACTGTATATAATTAAGATAAAAATTTTGAAAAGGGGAAACTATGGCAGAAAATACTCGTAAAACCGGTTACGGCGCGCAGGATATTCAGGTCCTGGAAGGGTTGGAGGCCGTTCGCAAACGTCCGGGGATGTACATCGGCGACACATCGACGCGCGGTCTGCATCATTTGGTCTATGAAGTTGTGGATAACTCTATCGACGAAGCGTTGGCCGGTTTCTGTACTCATATTGAAGTTACGATTCATCAAGATAACAGCGTGACGGTGGTCGATGACGGTCGCGGTATTCCTGTCGATATGCATAAAACCGGTCGCCCCGCGATCGAAGTCGTGTTGACGGTGCTTCACGCTGGCGGTAAATTCGGCGGCGGCGGCTACACGATTTCCGGCGGTTTGCACGGCGTCGGCGTATCTGTTGTTAACGCCTTGTCTGAAAAAATGGACGTGCAGGTTTGGCGTGACGGTAAAACGCATGAAATCGCTTTTGTCCGCGGTCATATCAGCGAGCCTTTGCATTCCTACGGCCATGTCGAAACGACCGGCACCAAAGTTACCTTTTTACCGGATAAAGAAATTTTCACGGAGGGCGTGGAATTTTCGTTCGACACGCTCGCATCGCGTTTCCGCGAACTCGCGTTCTTAAATAAAGGCTTACGCATTACGTTAACGGACGAACGCGACGATGAAAAATATTCCGAAAGCTACCATTACGAAGGCGGTCTGAAATCTTTCGTCAAATATTTAAATACGAATAAATCAACAATTCATCCGAATGTGATTGATTTTGAAGGGGATCGCGACGGCATTTTTATCGAAATCGCCATGCAGTACAATGACGGTTTCAGTGAAAATGTTTACTCCTTTGCCAACAATATCAATACCATTGAAGGCGGTACGCATTTATCCGGTTTCCGCGCCGCGTTGACGCGCACGATTAACGACTATGCGCGGCGTTCCGGTCTGATTAAGCAAAATGAAGAAAATCTTTCCGGTGACGACGTGCGCGAAGGTTTAACCGCCGTCATCAGCGTGAAAGTTCCCAATCCGCAGTTCGAAGGTCAGACGAAAACGAAACTCGGCAACAGCGAAGTCAAAGGCATTGCCGATACGTTGATTTCGGAAGGATTGCACATTTATCTGGAAGAACATCCGGTCGACGGCAAAAAAATTATTGAAAAGGCATTGCTTGCCAGTCGCGCGCGGGAAGCGGCTCGTAAAGCTCGTGAACTGACGCGCCGTAAAAACGCGCTCGAAGTTTCGAGTTTACCCGGTAAACTTGCCGACTGCTCCGAACGCAATCCGGAAATGACGGAAATTTATCTTGTCGAAGGTGACAGCGCGGGAGGTTCCGCAAAATCCGGCCGCGATCGTCGCTTCCAAGCGATTTTGCCCCTGCGCGGTAAAATTTTGAACGTTGAAAAAGCGCGTTTGGATCGCATTTTGAATAATGAAGAAATTCGTTCGATGATCACGGCGTTCGGTACCGGCATCGGACAGGAATTTGATCTCAGTAAATTGCGTTACTATAAAATTATCATCATGACGGATGCCGATGTCGACGGCGCGCATATTCGTACCTTGTTGTTGACATTCTTCTACCGCTACCTCACTCCGTTACTGGAAGAAGGGCACATTTATATCGCGCAGCCACCGCTATACCAATTGCGTAAAGGACGCAGCAAATGGTACATGTACAGTGACGAAGAATTGGCGCAAAAACTCGATGAGATCGGTCGGGAAAATATCACCGTGCAACGTTACAAAGGTCTCGGCGAAATGGACTCGGAACAACTTTGGGATACGACGATGAATCCGCAGTATCGCACGCTGTTGCAGGTCGGTATGGAAGATGCCATGGCGGCGGATCGGATTTTTACCGTATTGATGGGAGACAAAGTCGAACCGCGGCGGCGTTTCATTCAGGAAAACGCGAAAAATGTTACCAACCTCGATTTATAAAAAACGGCTTCGGCCGTTTTTTTGTGCGATCTTTCAGTTAAATTTGCACGGTGATTCAGATGGATCCGTTCACATATGACAAAACAGCACTGACGAAAGAGAAACAGAAATCGACGGAAGGTTTATTAGTACCAGATATAGAAACAAAAAGTAATATACTATTAACCATCTACTATATACGCACATTACGTTATTAAAATATTCTCTAAATCAATGGAAACCGGAGAAAAAATGATGAAGTACGGGGAAAAATAATGAAGTACGTGGAAAAATAATAATCAAAAGGAATTTTTGCGGAAAAAAGTATTTTGGCTTGCATTTTCAGACCTTAATGCTATAATTGAACTAATTAAAAAAAGGAAAAGAAGGTGATGACAGATGGCGGAACCTAATTTGACAGACGGCTATCTTCCGGGAGAAGAAACGGCTCCGAAATTGAAACGCAGTCTGAAAGCACGTCATATGAATATGATCGCCATTGGCGGCGCCATCGGTACCGGTCTCTTCGTAGCCGGTGGGGAATCCGTTTCCCAAGCGGGTCCGGGCGGCGCGCTGCTCGCGTATTCGCTCATCGGTATCATGGTGTATTTCTTGATGACGAGCTTGGGTGAAATGGCCACTTACATGCCGGTTTCCGGTTCGTTCGGAACGTACGCTGCACGGTTTGTGGATGAGGCATTCGGATTTGCGCTCGGTTGGAACTATTGGTTCAACTGGGCCATTACATTGGCGGCGGAACTGGTCGCCAGCGCTCTGATCATGAAATATTGGTTTCCCGATACGCCGTCCATTGTCTGGAGCGCGTTGTTCTTTGTTCTGATCTTCGGCTTAAACTATATGTCAACGCGCTTATTCGGTGAAAGTGAATTTATTTTTGCCGGCGTGAAAGTCATGACCGTCATCGTGTTTCTCTTTGTCGGCGCATTGTTGATCCTCGGTATCGGCGCCGAATCGCCCGGATTTACCAACTGGACGGTCGGAGAGGCGCCGTTTGTCGGCGGCTGGGCGGCCGTTCTCGGCATTTTCATGATCGCCGGTTTTTCGTTCCAGGGCACGGAAATGATCGGTGTCGCGGCGGGTGAATCGGAAAACCCGAAAGAAAACGTACCGAAAGCGGTCAACACCATTTTCTGGCGCATCCTGTTGTTTTATCTCGGTGCTTTCACGGTCATCGGTTTCCTGATTCCGTATACGGATCCCAACCTTTTAAACAGTTCGGTGGAAAACATCGCGATCAGTCCGTTTACGCTCGTCTTTGAACATTTCGGTTTGCCGGCCGCGGCGGGCATTTTGAATGCCGTTATTTTGACAGCGGTACTTTCGGCGGGCAACTCGGGCGTGTATGTATCGACTCGTATGCTGTACGCGTTGGCCGCGGAAGGCAAAGCGCCGAAAGTGTTTCTGAAAGTCAATAAACGCGGTATTCCGACCAATGCGTTGTTTGCGACGGCCGTGTTTGGTATCGCCGCATTCCTTACGAGCTTCATCGGTGACGGCGCCACATACAACTGGCTGATCAATATCAGCGGTATGGCGGGATTCATTACCTGGGTCGGCATCGCGATTTGTCACTATCGCTTCCGTCGCGCGTATATTCGCCAAGGTTACGATTTAAATGATTTGCCGTATAAAGCGTCGCTGTATCCTTTCGGCCCGATCTTCGCGCTGGTCTTGTGCCTGATTGTCATGGCGGGGCAGAACTACACCGCCTTTACCGGTCAGAAAATTGACTGGTACGGTGCCAGTGTCGCGTACGTCGGCATTCCGGTATTCCTTGCCGTGCATTTTTGGTACAAAATGAAACACAAAACGAAATTAATTCCGTTGGAAGAAGTCAATTTGGATCCGCATGACGACGAATTGCTCGCGCAAAGCGGCGAAGAAGTTGACGCTTGAATGAACATAAAAACGATCCCGAAAGGGATCGTTTTTATTATACAAAAAGTTAAACAATGAAAGAAAAAGAAATAATAATTCGCCATTTACAAGGCCGATTGCTATAATATATCTAAACAAAAAAATCGCCGTGGCAAAAAGACGATAGATGGAGGCAGCATAATGAAGCATTGGTGGCAATGGTTAATGTTGACGATATTATGTTTGGCGGTGTGCGGATGCGGCAAAAGTTCGACAGCCGAAGTACCGCCGCCATTGGTTAAAACGATGACGATCGGCGCGACGGAAACCGCGGCGGAACATTCGTTTTCCGGCACGGTGCATGGTCGCACGGAATCTCCTTTAGGATTTCAAATTCCGGGAAAAATCGTGCATAAATTCGTGCAGTCCGGCGATCGTGTCCAAACGGGCGATCCCTTATTCTCGTTAGATGCGAATGATGTGGAAGCGCAAGTCGACGCGGCGCAGGGACAGGCCGACGCCGCCGCCGCGCAATTGGAACTCGCGAATAAAACACTCGCGCGCATGGAAACTCTCTATGCGCAAGACGCGATTTCGGCGCTGAAAATTGACGAAGTGCGCAGTAAACAGCAGTTGGCGCAAGCGCAGCACGATCAGGCGCAGGCCGCTTTATATCGGGCGCAAAATCAAGCGTCGTTTGCCACTTTGCGGGCGGATCGTGACGGTGTTGTCGGCATGATCATGGCGGAAATCGGCCAGGTCGTCAGCGCGGGTATGCCGGTCGTGGCGATCGTTGATAACAGCAGTTTGGATGTACAGATTTCCCTTACGGAAAAAAATATTTCCGATTATCCGGTGGGCAGCTCCGCCGAAGTGACATTCTGGGCGTTACCGGACCAAAAATCGACGGCGGTAATGCGCGAAGTTTCACCGGCGCCGAATCCGAAAACGGGAACCTATGACGCGAAGTTGACGCTCAGCGATCCGCCGGCGCAATTGGCGCTCGGCAGTACGGCCGAAGTGCATTTCACGGGCGCGTCCGGCGAGCAGATACTGGTACCTTTGAGCGCGCTTGCGCCGCAATCCAAAACACCGGCCGTTTGGGTCGTGCGGGATGAAAAAGTCACTCTTGTCAACGTAACGACAGGGGCGTACCGAGGCGATCAGGTGGAAATTACCTCCGGTCTCAATAAAGGGGATCGAGTCGTTGTTGCCGGTGCGCAAAATCTGACGGAAGGGCAAGCGGTCCGGATATGAAATCATTTAACTTAGCGCGATGGGCGGTCAAACACCGCCCCATCGTTTACTTTTTTATCGTTTCGATCTTAATCGCCGGCATCGTGAGTTTCTTTGACTTGGGTCGGCGCGAAGATCCCGACTTTTCGATTCGCTCGATGACGATCGCCGCGGCTTGGCCGGGCGCGACCGCCGAGCAGATGAACGAACAGGTCACCGATAAGATCGAGCAGAAATTGCAAGATACGCCGGGGCTTGATTACATCAAAAGCTTCACCAACGGGGACACCACGGTTATTTACGTTTGGTTGCGCGAAGATCTTCCCAAAGAAAGCGTGCGGCCGACCTGGACCGATGTGCGCAATCTCACCAATGACGTTTGGCGCGAGCTCCCGAAAGGGGTCGTCGGTCCGTTCATGAATGATCGGTTTGATGATGTTTACGGCTCGATTTACGCGCTCACCGGGGATGATTTTTCCTACGAGGAAAAACGGGAATACGCGGAAACACTGCGTCGTGAGCTTTTGAAAATTCCCGAAGTGCAAAAAGTAAAATTGCTCGGTGTCCAGGAGCAGACGATTTATATCGAAATGGAAGAAGCGAAACTGGCGCAGCTCGGTATCGATCCGCGCATGGTCTTCCAAATGTTGCAGCAGCAGGGCACATTGTTGCCCGCTGGCTCTGTGCGTACCGGTTCGCATAATGTCGCGTTGCGCATCACGGGACTTTTAGATTCCGCGGAAGCCATTCAAAATTTGTCCATTCACATGGGTGAACGCTCCATTCGTCTCGGTGATATCGCGACCGTCAAGCAGGCGTACGCCGATCCGCAAAATCCGGTCATGATGTTCAACGGTAAAGAAGCCGTCGGCATTGCGATCTCCATGGCGCCGGGCGGGAACGTTTTGAATCTCGGCGATGAATTGACGGAGGCGATCGCGCAGTATAAAAATGATTTGCCGGTAGGATTGGAGATCGGTCAGGTCACCAACCAGCCGGAAGTCGTCACCGGCGCGATCAACGAATTTACACGAGCGCTTGCCGAGGCGATCGTGATTGTATTGCTGGTCAGCTTCCTCGCGCTGGGGTGGCGCTCCGGCGCGGTCGTCGCGCTGTGTATTCCGGTCGTTGTCGCGGCTACCTTCGTTATCATGCATTACTTCGCAATTGATTTGCAGGTCGTCTCCTTAGGCGCGCTCATCATTTCTCTCGGTCTTTTGGTCGATGACGCTATCATCGTCGTGGAAATGATGCAACGCAAACTGGAAGAGGGCGTGGATCGGTTGCACGCGGCGACCGCGGCCTATGAAATCACCGCGTTTCCGATGCTTTCCGGCACGCTGATTACCGCCGCCGCGTTTATCCCGATCGGTCTTGCCAAAGGGATTGTCGCCGAATACACGGAGAGCCTTTTTTCCGTCACCGCGATCGCGCTTATCATTTCCTGGTTCGCCTCCGTACTCGTTAGCCCCGTATTGGGCTATAAAATGATTAAGGTGACACCGCCGGATGAACAAAAGGAAACCCGTTGGGGCGCGTTCCAGAAGAAGTTATTAAACGGATTTAAAAATTCGCTGGAAACCGTCTTGCGCTATCGTAAAACGGTTGTGCTCGCGACGATTGCCGCATTTCTGATCGCGGCGATTTCCTATCCGTTGTTGAAAAAAGAATTTTTCCCCGCGTCCGTTCGACCGGAACTGATTGTCGAAACAGAGCTTCCGCTCGGCGCGACGCAAGCAGCGACGAAAAAAATGACCAACGAGTTTACGGCTCATTTTTACGGGGACAAACGTGTTGAGTCCGTTACCAGCTACATCGGCGAAAGCGCGCCGCGCTTTATTTTGCCGTTTGAACCGGTGCCGCCGCGCACTAACTACGCGCAGACGGTCATTGTCGCGACAGACACCGACGCGCGTCGTTCCCTGCAAACCGATGTGGAGCGAGTGCTGGCGGATGATTTTCCCGATGTCCGCAGCAATATTCGCTTGATTCAAACCGGTCCTCCGGCGCCGTATCCGATCATGTATCGTTTGTCCGGTCCGGATACCGAGCAACTGCAGAAGTACGCCAATGAAGGTGTGCAACTGATGCAGCAGGATAAAGAAGTCAGTTTGGTCAATATGGATTGGCCGCAGATGACGCCGTCCGTCGAAGTCAAAATCGATCAGGATCGGATTCGTCAACTCGGCGCGGATAATTACGCCGTCGCCGCCGATCTTTACACCAAGCTTTCCGGCTACCAGGTATCGTCGGCTTACCTCGGCGATCAACTCGTACCGGTCAAATTCCGTTTGCCGCCGGGTCGTCAGCAATTGGGCGATTTGGCGAATCTTGCCGTGCATGTCGGCGGCGGCCGTTACGTGCCGCTCGGTCAATTTGCGACGCTCACGCCGACCACGGAAAATACGATGATTTGGCGGCGCAACTTAACGCCGACCATTACCATTCGCGCCAATGTCGCCGATGATACGCCGGCCGATACCGTTTCGGAGCGGATCTACACGAAAACGCTTGCCGATTTCCGTGAAAATCTGCCGACGGGATATTCTCTCGAATATGACGGCAGTGTCGAACGCAGTCACACATCCGTGGACTCCATCGTCGTCGTCATGCCGGTCATGATTTTTGTGATTCTCATGGTCCTCATGTTCCAGCTCGGTAAAATTAAACTCATGATCCTGGCGGCCATCACCGCGCCGCTCGGTCTTATCGGTTCCATCGTCGCCTTGCAATTGACACGTAAACCGCTCGGTTTCGTCGCCATTCTTGGCATCATTGCGCTGTCGGGCATGATCATTCGTAACTCGATTATTCTGCTCGATCAGATTGAAACGCATCGCGCGGACGGCGAACCTCTCCACGAGGCCGTCGTTAATGCCGCTATGATGCGTTTCCGGCCGATCTTGCTCACCGCGCTCGCCGCGATTTTGGGCATGATCCCGCTGATGCGTTCCTACTTCTGGGGACCGATGGCCTTCGCCTTTTCCGGCGGCCTGCTCATCGCGACGCTCCTCACGCTGTTCTTCCTGCCCGCGATTTACACATGGGTCTATCGGAGAGAAGAGTAAAAAGATCCCATCCTCTGACGTCAGAGGGTGGGATCTTTTTTTGCAATCAAAAACCGCCGCTCGGAAAAGGCTGCGTCTTCCTACGATTCGAAATCACTGACCGATAGTCGATTACGTTCCGTACCGAAAAGAATCTTGCTATAGATACGAGCGGCGGTTACTGCCTTTATCTACCGTCATTATAAAACGCGCGGGGGGATTATGCAACTAGGCTTCTTTAATTTCTCCGTCGGGGCCCTGCGCTTTTTTGGTGACGAGGATTTTATCGACGCGGTAGTTGTCGTTATCCATGACCTCAAACTGCATGTTGCGATACGAGATGATCTCGGTTTCTTTTGGGAGATATCCGAAGAGATAGATAACGAAACCGCCGAGCGTTTTGTAAAAATCTTCGCCCTCTTTGGGAAGCGCGTCGGTGATTTGAAAATACTCTTTAAATTCTTCGATCGGCAACAGTCCGTCGACGAGCCATGAATTCGGTGTGCGCTTGACGATGCGGTTGCGTTCTTCGATACGTTCGGCGACGCTGCCGGGCATCGCGCCCAAAATTTCTTCCAAAATATCGTGCAGCGTGATCATGCCTTCCGGCGAACCGTATTCGTCCAAAATGATGGCCTCATGCGCGTTTTTCGCGCGGAAGAGATCAAGCGTTTTATTGAGGGTAAGCGTCTCGGGAATATACAGAGGCGTCGTGACGCAATGCGCGATGAGCGCGTGCCAGCGCATTTCGGGGCGGTGCAGACGCAATAACAAGAGATCGCGCAATTGAACAATGCCGCGAAAATCGTCCAGCGATTCGTAGCCGACGGGCAGGCGCGTGTGCGTGGAGCGCAACAGTTGCGCGCCGAGCGCTTCTTCACTTTCGGCGAGATCGAGCCATTCCAGCTGCGGTCGCGCCGTCATGATGTATTCGGCGGGGATATCGTTTAAGCGAAAGACACGATCAATGAGCTCGGGTTCGTCGGCGTCAAAGGTGCCGAGACGGGCGCCCTGCCGAAGCAGAAAACGAATTTCTTCTTCCGTGACCGGTTGCTCCGCTTTGATTTTAATCCCGAGAAGTTTCAACGTGGCCGTGGTGGAAAACGTCAGAAACCAGACTAAAGGAAGGTTGATGCGCGCGAAAAGATTCATCGGACGCGCGACCCAGCTGGCCACGCTTTCCGGCGAGTTGATCGCGATGCGTTTGGGTACGAGCTCGCCGATCAACAGCGTCAAGAACGTGACGACGGCCATGATCAAAAAGAGGCTGACGGCTTGCGCGTAGTGTCCCAGAGCCGGCGTGAGCGCGGCGGCCAAGGGATCCGATAAGGTGGACGCACCGACCATACCGGTGATGATACCGATCGCGGTGATGCCGATTTGAATGGTCGAAAATAATTGGTTCGGGTCCTGCGCGATTTTAAGAGCCGCTTTCGCGCCGCTGTCACCTTGGCTCGCGCGCTGGGCGAGACGCGGCTTTTTCGCGCTGACGATGGCGAGTTCCGTGGCGGAAAAAACGCCGTTTGCAATGATTAAAATTAACAGTAATGCGATTTGCCATCCGGGATGGTCGCTGTCCATATTCATTCTCCTTGTCGAAAAAATACTATATTTACATATTTATAGTATAGTAGAAGTATAACACAGAGAAAAACGGGAAGTGCAAAAAGGAATCCGCCGTCGCGCGACGAATACGTTAGTAAGGCAATGGCCAAAGGAGGAAGCTATGACACAGCGCAGAGATGTAGACACATACCGTTTGACATTAAGTGAATTATTGCACGAAGTGTGTGTCGAACTTTTGGACGGGCAGGATATGCTCGAAGATCTTTCCGCCCAACGTCGTGAGCATCAGGAAATGGATCAGGCGGCGGACGGCCCCAATGCACCGGCGGTGTATGAATTTGCCGAAGAGCAGATTCGCTTGCGTCTGAAACGCTATCGGGAGCTCGGCGATCGGATTGATGAGATTATTACTCTGTATAATGAATTGGCGGATGAAGCGCTCGCGGAAGATGATGATGACGAAATCGGTGAGACGTTTTCCTATACGGGGGACGCGGATTGGTTGGAATGGCAGGAAATCAAGCGTAAATCGGAAGATGACGATGATAAATATGAAGAAGACGATGATGACGACGATGATGACGACAACAATTACGAAAGGGACGATGATCCCGATGAAGAAAGCGATCGCGTGCAGGAATGGTCGCTGAAGAAAAAGAAAAAAGACAAAAAGAAAGACAAAAAGAAAGATAAAAAGAAAGACAAAAAGGAAAAAAAGCACAAAGAAAAAGAGTCTAAAAATAAAAGTGAAGTCGACGCGAAACAACTGAAAAAAGCAGAGGAAGGCTCGCAAGCGACGGTCACGACGGTCGTGGAAAGCCGAGCCGCGAAGAAAAAGCCGACGAGAAAAGCGGCAGCGAAACGTTCTGCCGCGACGACAAAAGCAAAAAGAAAAACCGCGGTAAAACCCGCGGCGAAACCGAAGGTCGCGTCGAAAAAATGAGCAAGTAAAAGATTCACCCGTCGAGCGGCGGGTGAATCTTTTTAGAAAGGAGATACGATGCGCAGACGCTGGATTATGCATGTGGATATGGACGCGTTTTACGCTTCCGTCGAGCAACGCGACCACCCGCAATGGCGAGGACTGCCCGTAATTGTCGGCGCCTCGGAACGGCGCGGCGTGGTGGCGACCGCCTCCTACGAAGCGCGCGCGTACGGCGTGCACTCCGCAATGGCGGGGAGCATTGCGCGCCAACGTTGTCCGCAGGGGATTTTTGTGCGTCCGCGCATGCATGTGTATCGTGAAGTATCCGCGTTGATTCATGAAGTGTTATATCGATACGCGCCCGAAATCGAGCCGCTGTCGCTCGATGAAGCGTTTTTGGATATCTCCGGCATGGGGACGCAGTTTCCGACGCTCAAAGCGCTCGGCCGCAGCGTGCAACGTGATATTTACGATGCGGTCGGTTTGTCGGCGTCGGTCGGCATCGGCGGCAATAAATTTTTAGCGAAGCTTGCGAGCGATTTGGAAAAACCGCACGGTTTGGTCATTATTCCTTACGAACAGGCGCAGGAAATGATCGCGCCGTTGCCGGTGCGTCGTCTTTGGGGCGTGGGTCCGAAGCTGGAAGCGGAGCTGGAAACGCTCGGCTATGTCACGATCGCCGATGTGGCGGCGGCCGATCCGGATCAATTGGCGCGGCAAATCGGTCAGCAGGGGAAAACGCTCTGGGAATTGGCGCATGCTCGCGACGATCGTCCGATTGTCGCGCACGCGCCGCGCAAATCGATCGGGGAAGAGGAAACGTTCGCGGGGGATCTCCATGCGGATGCGGATATTCGCCGTTACCTTTTGCAGGCGAGTGATACCGTCGCGCGCCGTTTACGCCAAAAAGGACTGGTCGCCCGCACGGTCACGCTGAAATTGCGTTACGGTTCGTACAAGACGATCACGCGCTCCGTGACGCTCGCCGATCCGATTGATTTACCGCAGGCGTTGTCGGCGGCGGTTTTCTCGTTGTATAATAAACTTAAACTCACAGAAGGTATACGACTCCTGGGCGTGACCGTATCGGGGCTGTTGCCGGCGGGAACGGAGCCGATGTCGCTTTTCGCGGACGGCACGGCGCGCGAGCGCAAAGCGCAGGAAACGATCGACAAGCTCCAGGACAAATATGGCCCGACGGCCATTCGCAGAGGATTTTGGTGGGACAGTGAGACAACCACCGGTGATGAAAGGGGAAAGAAACGATGAACGTTAATAAAGAACGCATGTTGAACGAATTTTACGAATTGATTCGCATCCCTTGCTCGACAGGTGACGAACGCGAAGTCGCCGATGTATTAAAAAAACGCCTGAAAAAACTGGGCGCGCAAGATGTTAAAGAAGATGATGCGGGCAGCAAAATTAACGGCAATGCCGGCAATATTATCGCCACTTTCGGCGCGACGATGGAAGGTTTGCCGACGGTCGCTTTCACGGCGCATATGGACTGCGTCGAACCCTGCGCGGGGATCGAACCGGTCTTGAAAGACGGCGTGATTACATCGAAAGGCGATACGATTTTGGGCGGCGATGACAAATCTGGCGTGGCCGCGATTTTGGAAGGCTTGCGCCTGATGAAAGAACACTCTCTGCCGCACGGCAAGATCGTTGTCATCTTCTGCGTGGCGGAAGAAGGCGGCTTGCGCGGCTCGCGCAATATCGACACGAAACTTACCCAAGGCATCGACTTCGGTTACGTTATGGATTCGTCCGGCGCGCCGGGTAAAATCATTAACCAGGCACCGGGACAAAACGCGATTCGCGTCACCATGCACGGCAAACGCTCACACGCGGGCCTGGCGCCGGAAGACGGCGTGAACGCCATCGTCATGATGGGCACGGCGCTGGCGCGTCTGCCGTACGGTCGCATTGATGAAGAAACCACCGCGAACGTCGGTTTCATCGACGGCGGCATCGCGACGAATATCGTGGCGGATAAATGCAGCGTCAAAGCCGAAGCGCGCAGCCGTGATTTGGCTAAATTGAAACAGCAGACGGACGCAATGAAGGAAGCGTTCATGTCTGTGGAAAAAGATTTTTCGGGCGGCAAAGCGGAAGTTGAAGTGGAAGAAATTTATCAGCCGTACCTGGTGGATGAAAACAGCCTCTGCATCGAAGTCGCCAAACGCGCGGCGAAAGAAGCGGGCTTAGAACCGAATGTCGGCGCGACCGGCGGCGGCAGTGACGCCAACAACTTCAATAAACACAGCTTCCCGGCAGTCGTACTTGCGACCGGCATGACCAAAGTTCACACGCCGGAAGAATGCCTATTGGAAGAACACCTCTACCAAACCGGTGAATGGGTATATCGCATTATTGAACAGTTGCCGCACGCGCATCACTGAGACGCCGATAATTATCCGTTTAAGCATTGAAAAAGAGCCCTCGCGGCTCTTTTTTTGTGGAATACTGCGGAATAAAAAGAAATCAATGTATTTTCGTCGTCAAAATAAAATTTGTGGAAACCATGTGGATAAGTGAAAAAGATTAAGGTTTATCCACATACTTGTCCACGTTTATCCACTTGTCCGTGTCAAAAGCACAATAAATTTAATGAGAATTCCGTAAACAGGCGGATTCTGCAAAAAATACACTGTCAGTAGACAGAGGTATCTGTGGAAAACTTTTGTGCGCTCATCATAATAACTGTCGAGATAAAAATAAAAACGACTGCAATACAATGGTTAAGACGATCATTGGAAAATAAAATACAGTAAAAAAATAGAGTGGACAACTTGGATAGTTATGTGGATAACTGATTTTCATGCCCAGCGAAAATCCATAAAAATGAGAAAAACATGTAAAATAGGTGCTTTCACATGTTCGGCTTAGGTAAAAATGTATTTTTCGAGAAGGTTCTCCACCGTTTATTGCGTTTCGCGGCGATGTCGTGGACAAGTTGCCAAGTCGGCGCATGATCATGCGCCAATACGCTAGACGGATCCGCAACACGATGGAAACGGATTCCGTCGTGTTGCGCTCGGAAATATCCGGCCGCGAGAAATGTACATCCTTACGGAGAACATGAAAGAACAACGTACATTTTATTTTAATGCGGTTTATTTTCGTTTCCGTTGCGCGTGGATGCAAAATCGGCATGAGAGCGGTAAATCTTGCGTCATGAGACGCTTTCTGTTACCATTAGCTAACTGATTACGAAAAGGAGGAAACGCCAATGAATAAGCATTTTCGCCGCAGCTTGGCAAAAGGAGTGCCGATTGCTATCGGCTATATGCCGATCGCGATCGCGTACGGTGTCTTATCCTCCGTGTACGGCATGCCCGCGTGGTTCGTACTGGCGTCATCCGCGATCGTCTACGCCGGTTCCGCGCAGTTTATGGCGGCGAACTTGATGATTACCGGCACGGGCGTGTGGGAAATTATTTTAACCACGCTGGTAGTGAATTCCCGCAACCTGCTTTTGGCGGCGGGGCTCGCGCATAATTTGGAAGCGGGGGCGACGAAGTCAGAGCGTTTGGCGGTCGGTTCGTTGACGACCGATGAATTATTTTCCGTCGCGCTACTGGAAAATATCAGGTGTTGCCTCCGGAGTATGTCATCGGGATCGGTCTGTCGGGATATCTCTCTTGGGTAGTCGGTACGGCGTTCGGCATCGGACTGACCGATTTATTGCCGCCCGCACTCGCAAGCTCCATGGGCATCGGTTTATACGCGATGTTTCTCGGCCTGCTGGTGCCGGCGCTGCGCGAACAGCTGCAGGCGCGTTTGGTGACGCTGATCGCGGTCACGATGAATTTGCTGTTGTACGCGTTGGCGAGTTTGCTCGGCATCGGCCACGGTTTGACGATTTTCATCGCGACAGTCAGCGCGGTCGCATTGGTCACGGCGGCAAAGGAGCGATTACAATGGTAAATCAAAGCGATGCCTTTTATATTCTTTTGCTGATCGGCATGTGGCTCGTTACTTTGGTGCCACGCATTGCGCCGCCGTTCTTTTGGCGAGCGGATAAAGTGCCGCCAAAACTTTCCTTTGCGCTCGCCTTGATTCCCTTTGCGGTGTTGGGTGTGTTGATCGTGCCCGGCGTATTTGTCAGCATGGAGGAGACGCCGTTGCTCGCCACGACGGTGGCGTTACTGGTCGCGATCGGGCTCGCGTTTTACCGTGCGAATTTAGTGCTCATCGTGCTCGCGAGTATTTTGGTGCATTACGGTCTGAGCGTACTCATCGCCGCGCCGGCCACATAAGCAAATAAAAAGAACGGACATTTCTGTCCGTTCTTTTTATTTACCTTTTTTATCATGAGGATCCGTCAATAACAGCGGGACGGTTGTCACGATCACGTCAAATCGATTTAAAAGCTGCCAGCGCAGCTGTAAACCCTGCTGATTATGCAGCAGGCGTTCCCAACCCATACCGACCTCAAATTCCGGAATTAATATCGTAATCGACGCGTCGGGGTGGCGGTCGCGAAATTCTTTAATGTAATCCAACAGCGGCTCGGAGAAATCCCGATACGGTGACGGAACTACCGCCATCGAAATAGCGGGCAAAAGTCGTTGCCATTTTTGGCGGAGGCGTTCGCCGGCCTCCGCGTCAATGGCGATATGAAGCGCGTGAATGTGCGCATCGTCGGTAATGGCGCGGGCGTAACGCAAGGCTCGCGCGACGGCGCGCGTGGGTCTTGCGACGGGCAACAGCACATGATGGTCGTTGACCGGCTGCGCCAGAATTTCCGTCAGTTCTTTCGAGGAAAGCGTCAGCGCTTCCTGTACCTTTTCGTAGTGTGTATGAATCGCCTTAAATATGCGCATTAAAATCGGCAGGAAGATTAAAATGATCCAGGCGCCGTGAATGAATTTGGTGACTAAAATAATGCTCACGACGGTCGCCGTGACCAGCGCGCCGAAACCGTTCAGCAAGAGTCGTCCGTGCGGGCGCGGCTGTTGGCGGAACCAATGCACGCAAAGACCCGCTTGGGCCAGCATGAAGGAAAGAAATACGCCCAATGCGTACAGCGAGATCAAATGTTCCACATCGCCGTGGAACGCGACGATCAGTCCGCCGGCGCAAAGCGACAGTAAAACGATGCCGTTGGCAAAGGAAAGACGCGAACCGCGGTGCGCGAGGTAGCGCGGCAGGTAACCGTCCTGCGCCAAAATGGACATCAGAGGCGGTAAACCGTTGTACGCGGTGTTGGCGGCTAAATATAAAATTACCGTGGTCAGCAGTTGGAAGATGAAATAACCCGTTCCGCGTCCCCACACGGTCTCCGCCAAAAGCGAGAGCAAGGTGCGGTCCGCGCTCGGCAGCAAACCGAAATGCACGATGAGAAAACCCGTGGAGAGCAGCAGCGTCGCCAAAATAATCGCCATCATGGCAATCGTTTCTTTTGCATTCTTTGCCGCTGGTTCCCGAAACGCGCCCGAGCCGTTCGCGATCGCTTCCACGCCGGTCATCGAAGAACAACCGTTGGCGAAGGCCCGCAACAGTAAAAAGTAAAGAACGGCCGGCGTGATCGTAGTCGTCGCTTGCGGCAAAATGACCGGCGGTCGATCGAGCGCAAAAATTTGGTAGAGACCCGATCCGGCGAGCAGCAGCGCGGTGACCAAAAAAGCATACGTCGGCCACACAAAGGCGTTGGACGCTTCGCGCAAACCGCGCAAATTGATCAGCATCAATATCGCAAACACTGCGAAAAGATCAATGGAAATTTGGTACGGCGCAAGCTCCGGCCACGCGGAAATCAGCGCCGCCGTACCGGACGATACCGATACCGCGACCGTCAACACGTAGTCCGCGCATAAACTCGCCGCCGCGAGCAGCGCCGGATATTCACCGAGATATTCTTTGGCGATCGCATACGAGCCGCCGCCTTTGGGATATACTTTGATGACCTGCGCGTAGGAAATCGTAATGATGAAAAGCAATGCCACGATCGCCGCGATAATCCACGGAAAATAGTCATATAAAATCAGTCCCGGCAATACCAAAATGAGCGCGATTTGTTCCGGACCGTAACCGATGGAGGAAAGAGCGTCGGACGAAAAAATCGG
Source organism: Negativicoccus succinicivorans (assembly GCF_018372215.1). Taxonomy (NCBI): domain Bacteria; kingdom Bacillati; phylum Bacillota; class Negativicutes; order Veillonellales; family Veillonellaceae; genus Negativicoccus; species Negativicoccus succinicivorans. Next base: position 122,585 of record NZ_JAHAJN010000002.1, read on the forward strand.
CAACGCTTTCCACTTCGGCAGCTGCTCGTGACTGAGCTCCGTGCTCTTGAGCGGACGCCCTAAAAGCAATTGAGAAAATGAAGAAAATGTAAATTTGCGCATGAAAAATAGACCTCCCGGTCCTATGGGACCTTACCTTTTGCCTACGAGGTTAGCTGTCGGGTTAGAAGCATAAGGTTGTCTTCCTCTTTCGATTCACCCCAAGAGTTGGTTCCCCCGTTTTCCGTCAGGAAATTCGGAATTTCGTTTTTACCACCACATTATAACGCCGCGGAAATGTCTTGTAAATAGGAAAAAACAGCGGCTGGCGACGCAACATAAATCCGTCGGCAAAACGGACTCCGTCGCCGCTAAAAAGTTCATAAATGCTCTTTTATGACTGTTTTATGGCGTTAAATCGTGCTATACTGAAATTACAGATGGCATTGCGGCAAGGAGGTGTGCCCATGCAAAAAGGAACGAAAGCAACCGAACAGGGGTTGCGCGTGATGACGTCGCCGTCCGAGATTCCGGCGAAGAAGCTGAGCGTATTATACATCTTGACGATATTGCGCCGCTTTTCCGACCCCGAACATCCGCTGTCGCAGCAGCAGATTCTGACGCACCTGAAAGAAGACTATGGAATGGTGTTGGATCGTAAAGCCGTCAAACGCAACCTGGTCAATCTCTTGGAAGCGGGCTATCCGCTCGGTTACAAACCGTGGCAACGCAAGAGTGCGAGCCGCGAACAAGTGGAAAATGTCTACGGTTCGTGGTATTACGAGCATGAATTCGCGCCGGTGGAACTGACCACGCTCATTGACGGTCTGTTGTTTTCGCATTTACCGGCCCGGCAGGTCGAGGACATGATCCAAAAACTGCTGCGGTTGCAAAGTCGGTATTATACGAATCCCACGTTGGGAGTCCACAACATTCCGAATGAAAACTGGCTCAACTGGCAACAGGAAAGTCCCGCCAACGAGCAGATGCTGTATTCGTTGGAAGTTTTGAATGAGGCGATCGAAGCGCGGCAACCGGTCATGTTCCATTACCTGCAATACGGTCCGGACAAGCAGCAGCGGCCGCGCATTCGTCGGCATCGCAAACGTCCGCATCGCTACCGGGTGAGCCCGTACGCGGTAGTCGCGACGAACGGTCGTTTCTACCTGATCGGTAATACCGAAGGGCATGATGATATTTCGCATTACCGCGTCGATCGGATGCAGGATGTGCGAATCGAAAAAAACCGTGAGGTTCGTCCGTTGCGCGAAGTGACGCAGTCGGGCGATGACGAATTGCATTTACCGAAGCATCTGGCGGAGCATGTCAACATGTTCGCCGGACCGGCGGTACCGTGTTTATTCCGATGTGATCGCGAGATCTTGGACGCCGTCATGGACGATTTCGGAACCTCCTGCACGATCAGCGAAGTTACGGACAAAACCGTGGTCGTCGGAGTCACCGTGAACGCTACTGCGCTCTTCCACTGGTCGTTGCAATTCGGTCCGGCCGTGAAAGTGCTGGCGCCGGAATCGCTGGTGCGGGACCTGCAACGAACGGCTATCGCGATGGCGAACGCGTATCGCCGCGAAGAACCGTTATATTTTGATCGTGTCGAGATGAGGTGACGTCGATGAAACGAGGCTATATCCAAGTCTATACGGGAGACGGGAAAGGCAAAACCACGGCCGCGATCGGACTTGCGATTCGCGCCGTCGGCGCCGGTCTGAAAGTCTGGTTGCTGCAGTTTATGAAATCAGAATATTACAGCGAGCAGAAAATTTTGGACGGAATTTCACCGCTTCTCTACCGGGAGTCGCTGGGGAAGCCGTATTTCATCGCGCCGGAAGGAACGCTCACCGAAGAAACTAAAAAAGCGCTCACCGATGTCGTGGTGTTTCCGCCGGGAAATCCGCCCGCCGAATACGTCGAAGCGTGTCGCAACGGTGTGGAGATCGCCGCGCGAACGCTGGCGAAAGGCGAGTACGATGTCGTGATCTTGGATGAAATCAATGTCGCGTTGCATTTCGGTTTGGTCACGCGGGAGGATTGTGAAGCGTTAATCGCCGCCAAGCCCGCCGGCACCGAACTTGTTTTCACCGGTCGCAAAGCGCCGCAATGGTTAGTTGACCGCGCGGATCTCGTGACCGAAATGCGCAACGTGAAACATTATTATGACGCCGGTGTCGCGAATCGTCGCGGCATTGAAGACTGAAGGGGAGGGGGACGATGGAGCTGGTGATCTCGATCCTTTGGGTTCTGCTTGCGCTGATTGTCCTCTTTTTTGTCCTGCTGCTGATTCTTTTGTGGCAGCGCGTCGATTATGAATTCGCCGTGCAAAAATATGAGGGCATGGCGGCCCGCGTCAAAATCGATTGGGCGTGGGAGCTTTTGGCGGCGCAGGCGCGATATGACAGCGGCGCCGGACTTTTCTGGGAAGTGAAATGGCCGTTCGGCGGCATGAATTCGCACCCGGAATCCAAAGCGGAAGGTATTGAAGCGCGGGCCAAGCAAATGGAAGAACAGGCCAAAGAAGGTAAACAACGGCGCAAAAAAGCAAACGAAGACGCGGAAACGATTCGTCAAAAGGCGGCGGAGCGCGCCGAAGCCGCCAAAGCCGATGCCGATTACTACGCGGAAGAAGAACGGCTGCGTAAAAAAACGGATTCCGACGACGCCGCCGAATGGGATCGTCTGGAGCGTGAAGCCGAACGCCATCGCGAACGGCAGGAAGCGCGCGACGAGGACGACAAAGCAAAGCCGCAACCGGGCGTAAAAGACTATCTCGGATTAGTCCGTTACGCCTTGGCGCAAGATATTTTACAACCGCTGGCAACGTATCTTTCCCGTTTATGGGGACGAGCCAAACCGCGTTACGCGGAAGGCGAAGCGACGGTCGGGTTGGCGGATCCGTACACGCAAGGTCTTTTGATGGGCGCGATGTATGCGTCGTTGCCCACGCTTGCGTCGCGTGTCGGATTTGTCTTCAACGAGGAAGTGATCGAAGGTCGCTTTCGCACCGGCGGCGGCATTCGACCGCTGGCTGTTGTTTGGGATTCACTGCGACTTGTCTGTGCGGCACCGGTCCGCAAGACAGCATGGTACTACTGGCGTCACGTCATCAATAAGGAGGAATGACAATGGAAACGAAGAAAACGAACGAACCGACGGTAACCTATACGAGTGACAAAATGGAGGCGCTGTTCCAGAGCTTCAAACACATGATTTCGGTGGAAACCGTCGTTGGCGAAGCGGTACATATCGGAGACACCACGCTCGTGCCTTTTGTCGACGTGGCATTCGGTTTCGGTACCGGCGGCGCGGGAACGAAAGGCGACGGCGCGGGCGGCGGCGGCAAAATGACACCGACCGCGATTTTGGTCATCAAGGGCGACCGCGTGGAACTCTTCTCCGTGAAAGACGGCAACAAGAGCGGCGCATTTGAAAAATTGCTCAACATGGTGCCGGAAATTATTGACAAAATGCGCAAAGACAAATTTATTTACATTAAGGAAGACGAAGAACTTCATCCTTGAGATCTCACGCGCCCCTAATTTGCGCGCTGTATCTCGATACGCTACAATATACGCAAGGCATAATGCCAAAAGGAGGCACGAATGAAACAAAAAATGATAGCGCTCGCGCTTACCGGAGTGTTTGCATGCGGCACGATGTTGACCGCGGCGGCCGCGGGTATCGGCTACGTCAATCAGCAAGTTTTGATGCAGGCGCATCCGCGCATGATGAAAGCCCAGTTGACGCTGAAAACGGAAACGCAAAAACAGCAGCAGAAGTTTGATAAAGAAGTCGTCAAACTGAAAGACGATAATGCGAAACGCGATCTCTACATGAAATTGCAGAGAGAATTATCGCAAAAAGAACAGGAACTGATGGGACCGATCATGCGGGATGTTCAAAAAGCGATCGAAAAAACCCGTCAGGAAAAAGGCTTGGACGCCATTTTGGATCGTGACGCGGTAGTGGCCGGCGGCCAAGACGTGACCGTGGACGTGCAGAAAAAATTTTAAGTCGTAACATAAAAAACACCTCACATGAGGTGTTTTTTTGTGCGGCGAAAGACTTTGCGCCGGACAGTAAAATTTTTGCGAACACAAAGGGTTATTTTCAACAGGTAGCAGAAAATTAACGCGCGTGCAGCGCGGCGGGTTCAAAAATATTTTCCTAAACAAGCGTTCGCCACTGCTTGTGTGAGGACTTGGTAGAAATTTTCGGCGCTAAGACAATAAAGAGCGCGCGATACGATTTCTTTCGGCGTGCGAATTCCGCATCCGACTTTACATAAAAATGATCTGTGCTATACTGAACAACGGAGATAGTATTCGCTTGAAACTATACTCTTTTCGACCCGTAGTTCATGCCCTCCGTAAGTAGTCATGGGCGCTTTTCGAGCGCGCATGATTTTTTTATTGCAAGGGGGGAACCCATGACGATTTCCATGTTACAGGGAAAAATCCACCGGGCCACCGTAACCCAGGCGGAATTGGATTATGTAGGAAGCATTACGGTAGACAGCGCATTATTAGAAGCCGCCGGTATTCAAGAATACCAGGAAGTGCAGATCGTGGACGTGAATAACGGCCAACGCTTCGGCACCTATACCATCGCCGGTGAAGCCGGCAGCGGCGTGATTTGCTTAAACGGCGCAGCCGCCCGCTGCGTCAGCGTCGGAGATAAAGTGATTATCATGGCGTACGCCGATCTCACACCCGAAGAGGCGTCAAAGCACCGACCGACCGTCGTATTTGTAGAGGAAGACAACCGTATTCATCGCGTAACCGATTATGAACAGCACGGCAGGTTAAGCGACCAGGCATAGGACTGCGGGGTCAAGAGAGGCTATCTTCCAATCTACTGAAAAGGACGGATATCCATGCAAATTTGTACTACCGTTGCCGAGGTGCGCGCATTAGTCGACGCTTGGCACAAAGAAGGAAAAACCGTCGGTCTCGTGCCGACGATGGGCTTTCTGCATGAAGGCCATGAAAGCTTGATTCAAAAAGCGGTCGCGGAAAATGACTGCGTAGTCGTTTCCGACTTTGTCAATCCGACGCAGTTCGGACCGCAGGAAGATTTGGAAGCGTATCCGCGCGATTTCGCGCAGGATCAAGCGCGCTGTGAAAAAAACGGCGCCGCGGCGATTTTTCATCCGACGCCGGAAGAGATGTACCACGATCCGGCGGCGTACGTCAATATCGAGGGATTGTCGTCGACATTGTGCGGTAAGTCGCGCCCGATTCATTTTCGCGGCGTGTGCACGGTCGTCAGCAAATTATTTAATATTGTCCGGCCGGAGCGGGCGTACTTTGGTGAGAAAGACGCCCAGCAATTAGCGATTATTCGCAAGATGGTCACGGACTTGAATTTTCCAGTGACGATTGTCGGTTGCCCGATCGTGCGCGAAGCGGACGGTTTGGCGAAATCGTCCCGCAACACGTATTTGAGCGCGGCGGAACGTCGCGCCGCATTGTGTCTGTCGCAAGCGGTGAAAAAAGGACAGCAAACGATCGCGCCGAAGATGGCGGCGGCCGATGTGTTGCGGCCGATGCGCGAGATTTTGGAAAACGAACCGTTCGCCCGCGTGGATTACTTGGAAATGGTGGACGCGCAAACCATGCAGCCCGTAGATCGCGTTGACAGGGCTGTTTTGGTCGCGATGGCCGTGTACATCGGCAAAACGCGTCTCATTGATAATTTCTCGTTCGATCCAGCAGGTGCGCGATGAAAACGATCGTGAAGATCACCGGCGCGCTCACACGCTACATCGGCGCCATTATCATCGTTTTCACCGCGTGGGCATTTTGGCAACCGGAATTATTCGGCTGGGCGGTACAGTATACCGCTTGGTTTTTAGGTGCGGCGATGTTCGGCATGGGGCTTTCCATTCACGCCGAAGATTTCGCCGTCGTGTTCGCCCGTCCGCGGGAAGTGCTTTTGGGCGTGGCGTTGCAGTATACGGTGATGCCGGTCGCCGCGTGGGCGTTGGCGGCCGGCTTGGGATTGCCGACGGACTTGGCGCTCGGCGTCATTTTGGTCGGTTGCTGCCCGGGCGGCACGGCGAGTAACGTCATTACGTACATCGCCGGCGGCGACGTCGCGCTTTCGGTCGGCATGACGATCGTCTCGACGCTTTTGGCGCCGCTGGCCACGCCGCTCTTGGTGTTCGGTCTCGCCGGTGCGTGGGTCAATGTTTCGCTTTGGGCGATGATTATTTCCGTCGTCAAAGTGGTCTTGATTCCGGTCTTGCTCGGTCTTTTGCTGCACACGCTGTTCCGTTCCAAAATCAAACCGGTACAGGATGTTTTCCCGTTGGTTTCGGTCGCGGCGATCGTTTTCATCATCGCCGGTATCGTGGCGGTGAACCGCGAAAAAGTGTTGACGAGCGGTCTGATTGTGATCGGTTTAGTGGCGATTCACAACCTGGTCGGTCTCGGCCTCGGCTACTTGGCCGCGCGGCAGGCGAAAGCGTCGTACGCCAAAACAACGGCGATCGCGATCGAAGTCGGCATGCAGAACAGCGGTCTTGCGATTGCGCTCGCGACGGCGAACTTCGCGGCCAACCCGTTGGCGACTTTGCCCGGCGCGATCTTCAGCGTCTGGCACAATATTTCCGGCTCGCTCTTTGCCAGCTATCGTCGTCGGGAAGAACCGGATACAGCAAAGGATTCGGTCGAACAGTTGCCCTGGGAAACAGAGTAAGCATATAAAAAAAGACTCTCCGCGGAGAGTCTTTTTTGTTGCGTCAAATTCAGATAAACATCGGATACACGAAAATTTGAATCAAGCGCGCGATGCCGATGTAGATTGCGAACGCGGCGGCAATGTGCAGCACGTGAAATTTTTTATTTTGCGGCTGCGGTCGATCTGGCAGCCAAATCAGAAAAATCGCGTACGCGAGCGACAGAATCGGCACGAGCATGATGTACACGTATTCCACCGGCCGACCGACGCGACTGAGACGCATGCCGACGGCGAAGAAAAGAATTGCCACGCCGATGTTGCCGATGAGATTTAGGGGGAAGGATGTGGGGATAAGATCCATGAGCGTCATTGCGCCCATTACGACACCTGTGATAAGACCGCAGATATATGTCGTGCGGCCAAAGCCGTTTTGATAATCCGATTGGGTAGCCATATATACCTCTTTTCAAAATATCAGCGAGCGTCTTCGCCCACTTTGGTAAAATGCAACGCATGGTAGCCGCACAACGCGAGCAACAAGCACGCGCCGATAAAATACGACAGCAGCGGCGGCCAGCTTCCGTACATGCCGTACAACGCGCCCACACCGACCGGTCCGATCGCCGCTAAAAGATACGCGATCGCCTGACCGACGCCGGAAAGGCGCGACGCGATCAGAGGGTTCGCGGCGCGTACCGCGAAGGCGAGCATGCACAGACTGAACGTGGCGCCGGCGGCCAGCGCGATCCAAATGATCGCCGCCGTCAACCACAGTGACGTTTGCGCGGCAAATACGAAATAAAAACCCGTAAGATACATCAGACCCGCCGCCGCGCCGTAGTGACGACGATAGCGTCCCTGCGCCAAAAGCGGCGTCAAAAGGGAAGCGGGCAAACTGATCAGCTGAAACAGAAACGAATAGTAACCGCCGAGCGCCATATCATAACCCTTCGCGACGACCCAATACGGCAACCACGTGACCAGCGAAAAATAGACCAGCGATTGCAAACCCATAAACAACGCGACCCACCACGCTGCATAGTGGGAAAAGACCGCGCGAATGGAAAGTTCTTTATGCGCGCGCGCCGTCGGTCGCCGGTTCGGCAACGAAAACCACAGTAACGCGCCTACAAACGCCGTCGCCGCCCAGGAGGCGCACACAAGTTGCCAGCCGTAATGCGCGGCGAGCGGAATCACAATCGCATTGCTGACGGCATTCATGCCGTTCATCGCGACGACAAAAATGCCCGTCGCCAGCGCCGTATGTTTGGGATACCAAGCTTTGGTGAGCGTCGGTAAAAGCACATTGCCGATCGCAACCCCCGCCGAAAGCAACACGGTCCCTGCAAAGAGACCGGTGATGCCCGCGTACGAACGCAGGACGGCGCCTGCCGCTAACAACGCCATCGCGCCGCCGAACAATCGCGTCATGCCGCAACGGGGAATCCAGTTGCCGACAAAAGGCGATACCGCCGCAAATACCAGCAGCGGCAGTGTCGTCAGCATCCCGACCGTCGCGTGCGACAGATCGAAGTACGCCTGCAACACCGGCAACAACGGCGTCAGCATCAAAAACGAAGCGCGTAAATGCAGCGTGCTCCAACCCAACACCACGCCATGTTGTAAATTCATTTTACACTCCTTAATCGATATCTCTATCGTATAAAAGCGCGGGCATTCTGTCAAACATGATGAAGTTCTCGCGACACAAGAATAAAAATTTGAATTTACGCGGAATTTTTGCGAAATTTTCACATAGTTAAAAAATATAAATAAATACGTTTAATAAAAATATTTTTTCCTCACAAATGTGCTATAATCAACATATATTCAATTTTTAGCGAGAAAGGGGTTTATATGGCAACAGAATGGCAACACGGCGCCATCGTACCCGTGGATATTGAAGAACAAATGCGCACCAGCTACATCGATTACGCGATGAGCGTTATCGTGATGCGCGCGCTACCGGATGTCCGCGACGGCTTGAAACCGGTGCACCGGCGCATTCTTTACGCGATGCATGAAGGCGGCCTCACCGCCAACAAACCGTATCGCAAATCCGCGCGTGTCGTCGGTGACGTCTTAGGTAAATACCACCCGCACGGCGACTTGTCCGTTTACGACGCGACCGTGCGTTTGGCGCAGGATTTCTCGACGCGGTATCCGCTGGTTGACGGTCACGGCAACTTCGGTTCCGTCGACGGAGACTCACCGGCGGCGATGCGTTACACGGAAGTCCGCATGGCCAAAATCGCGCAGGAAATGCTCGAAGATTTGGAAAAAAATACCGTCGATTTCATGCCGAACTACGACGAATCCTTGCAGGAACCGGTCGTTTTACCGTCGAAGATTCCGAACCTTTTGGTCAACGGCTCGTACGGTATCGCCGTCGGCATGGCGACGAACATTCCGCCGCACAATTTGGGGGAAGTGGTCGACGGTCTCTGCCTTTTGATCGACGATCCGAATACGCCGATCGAAACCCTGATGAAACACATCAAGGGACCGGACTTTCCGACCGGCGGTCTGATTCAGGGCCGCGAAGGCATCAAGAAAGCGTATACCACCGGCCGCGGCGCGATTAAAGTTCGCGCGCGCGTCGAAATCGAGGAGATGGCGAAAGGGAAAAACCGCATCGTCGTCACCGAAATTCCGTACCAGGTCAATAAAGCGCGCGTCGTCGAAACGATCGCGAAACTCTCGCGCGACAAGATCTTGGACGGCATCACCGCCTTGCGCGATGAATCCGACCGCAACGGCATGCGCATCGTCATTGAACTGCGCAGCGACATCGACCCGCAGATCATGCTGAACAACCTGTACAAGCATACGCAGCTGCAGGAAACATTCGGCGTGATTATGCTCGCTCTGGTCGACGGCCACCCGCGCGTCTTGACGTTGAAACAAATGCTCGAGTACTATCTCCTGCATCAAAAAGAAGTCATCACCCGTCGCAGTCAGTACGAACTCGACCGCGCCCGCGCTCGCGAGCACATCGTCGAAGGCTTGTTGATCGCGCTCGATCATATCGACGCCATCATCAAAACGATCCGCGCGTCCGAAACCGATGAGATCGCGAAAAACGCGTTGATGGAAAACTTCGGACTGTCCGAGAAACAATCGCTTGCGATTCTCGACATGCGCTTGCGTCGCTTAACCGGACTCGAACGTGAAAAACTCGAAGCGGAATATCAGGACTTGAAAGAACGGATTGAATACCTGCTCGGCCTTTTGGGCGACGAAGCCAAAGTCATGCAGGTCGTCAAAGAAGAACTGCTCGACGTCAAACAGCGCTTCACGGACGAACGTCGCAGTGAAATTGTCCGCGATGAATCCGGTTTGGACGATTTGGATCTGATCCCCGACGAACCGATGATCATCACGCTCACGCAGCAGGGTTATATTAAACGCATGCATGCGAATACTTACCGCACGCAGCGCAAAGGCGGTGCCGGCATCACGGGCATCAAGACAAAAGATGACGATTTTGTCACTAAAGTGCTCACGACATCGACGCACAACACGCTGCTCTTCTTTACCACCGCCGGTCGCGTTTACAAACTGGTCGCCAACGATATTCCGAAAGCGTCCACTCGTACCGCTCGCGGCACGCACCTCGTCAACTGCATTCCGGCGCTCGAAAAAGATGAACAGGTCACCGAAATTTACGACATCTCTTCGTTCGCGAATTACGAATACCTGCTCATGGTCACCCGCCAAGGATTTGTCAAAAAGACGCTCCTTTCCGAATACACCAACGTACGGCAGAGCGGCCTGATCGCCATCAACCTGCGCGAAGGCGACGAACTCATCAAAGTCGTCACCACCACCGGCGATGATCACATCATCATCGGCACCAAGACCGGCATGGCCATTGTCTTCTCCGAAGCCGATGTCAATCCGACCGGTCGCGCTTCACTCGGCGTCATCGGCGTCCGCTTCAAGCAGGGCAGTCAAGATGAAGTCGTCGGCGCCGACGTCTTGACCTCGACCGATGAAGTCCTCACGCTCAGCAGTGACGCTTACGCCAAACGCAACAAAGCCACCGCGTACAGCGTACAGCAACGCGGCGGCCAAGGCGCGCGCAACTTCAAGAAAGGCAGCACCGTTGTCGGTCTTCTGACCGTCAAAGGAAACGAGGAAATGCTCGTCATCACCGAAAGCGGCATCGTCATCCGCGTTCCGGTCGACTCCATCAGTCTGAAAAAGGGCAAGAACACCATCGGCGTCAAAGTCCAACGTTTGGACGAAACCGATCGTATCGCCTCCGTCGCTCTCGCTCCTATGGAAGAAACGGACGAAGACTGAAAAATAAATACGCAATAGAAAAAGCCCCCGCGGGGGCTTTTTGTTTTCATAAACTTTTGCCGCACCGAAGAAATAACTTCACAATCTTAAATATATATCTTTCTAAAAATCTATAATTCTAGCATTTTGTCATTCTTAAATATTAAGATGTTAAGATATTTAAGCAAACAAAAAAGGACGGATAGCCCGTCCTTTTAAAATACACGATTTTATTCAAAAAGATGCTGATATTGCTTTATTTCTGAATTACTAAGTTTTTTGTAGATATATTCAACGCGCTCGCCACTGAAAGAACGGGCTGTTCTGGTTATCGAAGTATAATCTTTATTAAAAAATAAATCTGGGGGAGTTATTTTATCCTGCTCTAAAGTTTTTTGTTCGACATTTAATACTACCCGGCCCGCCCAATCTTTTTCCATTTTTGTTTGTTCATAATTATTTATAAAAAGCGAACAATCATAGGCATTATCACCAACACTTTTTAAGACCACTGCTCCGGACGGTTTGTTATTTGAATCTAAACGTAAATATGTTCCCGACACATCCGGCGTACTGCTGCAACCGGCAATAAAGAAGGACATGCATAGTACCGTTAAGAAACCTACCAGCTTTTTTATCATAATGTCCTCCTAAGTTTTTTAGATGTTAAAATGATAAGTTTTTAACATCACAACAATTTATTATGTTTTAATTATATAATCTTAAAAGGAAGATGCAATTTTATAAAAAATTTAACTCGCAGTGTTTATTTCGCGCAGCAAAAAAGCGCGACATGGTCGCGCTACGGTTTGGTTCAATGGCGGAGAGGGTGGGATTCGAACCCACGGCCCCTTGCGGGATCACCGGTTTTCAAGACCGGCTCCTTAAACCACTCGGACACCTCTCCAAAGTTGTGACTTTTCTATTTTACCGAAATCGTTACCAAAAAGAAAGAAAATTATAAATAATGACGTCGCCAGAGAATGAAGAGCGCCACTACCGTTGATACAAAAGAGATGCCGATGACACCCCAGAAACCGCTCATCTGACCTTCCCACGGCACGTCCGTGTTGATTCCCCACAGACTGAATACCAACGTCGGCACGGCGAGCAAAATCGTCACTGATGTGAGCAGCTTCATAACCTGGCTCAAGTTGTTGCTGATGATGGAGGCGAACGTGTCCATCATGCTGTTCGAGTTTTGCGAATACATTTGAACCATTTCGATCGCCTGCTTGTTTTCGATGATGACGTCTTCGAGCAGATCTTCATCTTCTTCGTACATCTTCAAAAGCGGGCGCGGCTGCACGTTGTTGCGCAGACGCAGGAGGCGTTCCATCACGACGCCGTTCGCTTTGAGCGCGCTGGTGAAATACGTGAGTGATTTCGAAAGCTCCAGCAGCTGGAAAAATTCTTTGTTTTCCGCCGTTTCCCGCAAGCGGGCTTCGATGACGTCGGTGCGCTTGTTGATTTTCCCCAAGGCTTGCAAAAAGAGCGTCGCGGTCCGGTTCATCAGTTGGAACAGAAAGCGCGTCTTCTTGTACGTGCGAAACGTGCTGTACGTATTGCCGCGAAACGGTGCGAGCACATTGTTTTCTTCCAGGCCCACCGTGATAAAATATTTTTCGGTAATAAAAATACCGAGCGGCAACGCGTCATAGCTGTCTTCCGTCTCCCGCACGACCGGCGTATTGATGACGACGAAAATGTAATCGTCTTCCAACTCCACGTGGGAACGTTCTTCCGGGTCCAATGCCGAACGGAAATCTTCAATCGGAATCGGTGTGATCTTGGCCAGGCGGACCAATTCTTCTTCCGTCGGATGCACGACGTTAAGCCAGGAGCCTTTTTCCGCCGCTTCCGGCACGACCTCCTGCAGAATTTGATCTTCGTCATGTTTGTATGCGATGAGCACCGTTCCACATCCTTTCATTTCCGTCTTGTCATGAACGCTCCGCGGGCGAAAATCTCCCCGCGCAGACATGCTTATTATACAATACGGAGGCGCAAAACAAAAGTGCCGCGCCGAAGAAAACTTGTAAAGTAAAAATAAATACGCTATAATATATAAGCTGTGTATCGAAAGATACCGCTCCTAGCCCTTTGTACGAAAGGGCCATATGTCCAAAAGAGGAGGTGTCCAAATGAACAAAAACTACGAAGTCATGTTCATCATCAATGCCGGACTGGATGAAGAGGCGGCGGACGCGATTGTGAAGCGCGTCGAAGACCTCATCACCAAAAATGGCGGCACGGTGAACAACATTGACCGCATGGGTAAACGTCGTCTCGCTTACGAAGTTAAAAAGCAGATCGACGGCAACTATGTGCTCATCGAATTTGCCATTGATCCGGCGCAGATCAAAGAAATCGACCGCGTTATCAAGATCAATGAAAAAATCATTCGTCATTTGATTGTCAAACAGGACAAATAAGTCCGGAGGTAGACTATGAATTCCGTACAAATCATCGGCAACCTCACCCGGGATCCTGAAGTTCGTTACACGAAAACAGGAAAACCTGTCGCATCGTTCACCGTTGCGGTCAACCGCAGCTGGGTCAGCGTGCAGGGGGAAAAACGAGAAAGTACAGATTTTATTCCGGTCGTTGCGTGGGGCAAACTTGCCGAGCTCGTCGGCAACCGCCTGAAAAAAGGCACCCGCACATTCGTCGAAGGTCGCTTCCAAACCCGCTCGTATGAGACGCAGGAAGGCGAGAAACGCTACATCACCGAAGTGGTAGCGAACCTTGTCGCGCCGAACGTCGATTACGACAAGCAGCCGTCCGCTGCGCCGGAACCGCGCGCTGACTACAGTCAGTTCGGGGCTCAGCCGCAAGCCGGCGGCAACTTTGGTAACCAGCCGAGCGGACAAGTGTTCGGCGGTAATGGCAACGACGACGATATCCCGTTCTAACGCAAGACCGATAGGGAGGCAAATTATGAGAAGAGATCGTCAACGTCGACCGCGCCGGAAAGTTTGCGCCATTTGCGCCGACAAAATCCAGCACGTCGATTATAAAGATATCAATTTACTGCGTCGGTTCACTTCCGAACGCGGCAAAATTCTGCCGCGCCGTGTGACCGGTGCCTGCGCGAAACATCAGCGCAAAGTCAATCTGGCGATTAAACAGGCTCGCGCGATTGCGCTCTTGCCGTTTTCGGTAGATTAATTAAAACCGCCTTCGGGCGGTTTTTTTGTACGTAAAAATAGGCGGGAGCCGTTCCTGTGACCGGCATTTTTATTTCTTATCAAGCGCAATGCGATCATGTGACGCGACCGCCGTCGGAAATACAATCGCATACCGCGCGTATGATTGACACGGCCCAATCGACGAAAATAACGCAAGGCGGTTTCATGGCGAAAAAACGGCTTCTTGCGCGGAATCCCCAAATGAATTACAAGAATAATTGACCGTAAATGGGACATTCTTAATGCAACCTTTCCTTGACTTAAACTAAGTATAAGAATATACTGGAACTAATCGGCAGACTGTACGCGTTTGTGAGCGCATAGCGGGTCGCCACCAACGATTTCAATCGTTTGCCAACGACTCATATTGCGTCGTAGAATACCCGGTCGTCAAACTATCAGGAGGTTTTTACATGAGCAAAAAATGGTTGGGAGTATTGGTAGGTCTTTCCGTCATCGGCGGCAGCACGATGGCATTCGCCGCGCCGGCGCCGGAGGAAGCGCAAGCGTTGAAACACATCGATCTCGGCGGTAACTACTACTACTCGGGCAAACAGCAGCAAGTTTCGCACAATCAGGTATTGAGCCATATCGAAAAGCTGAACAACTTGTTGGAAAAAGATGCCGGCTGGGGCAAAACCGGTTTGGCGGCGGGGTACAACCAGGCTATGCAACATGGCTCTTTCATTTTGAATACGATTAATGAACTGCCGGTAAGCCAGGACACCAAAGACAAATTGACTTTAGCGTATACAGGTGTGATCGGTAAAATGCAAGGAACGCTCGCTGAGAAATTTAACATCTCTGATGGCCTTCGTGTAGACGAACTCATCAAAGCGATCTCCACGGGCAACGACATTTCGGAAAACGACAACGAGAAAAAACTCGTGGAAGCCGCCAAAGCCGGTTACTATGCGCGTCGCATGGAAACGGAACTGATGGGCGCGTTCCCGGGCGTGGTGAACACCGTAAACGAAACGATTGATCAGGTCAACACCAACACCAAAGCTATCGCGGATAACACCAAGGCGCTCGATACCAAAGTAGATAAAGACGCTCAGGCTAACGTTGATGCCGCGCAGGACAAGAGAATTACGACCAACACCGGTGCTATCGCGGCCAACACCAAGGCGCTCGATACTAAAGTAGATAAAACCGCTCAGGCCAAAGTCGACGCCGCGCAAGATAAAGGCATCGCGGCCAACAAAGCGGCGATCGCGGATATGAACACCAGCTTCAATGATCGTTTCGGCGAATTGGATCAACGTGTCGACAAAGTTGGCGCGCTCACCGGCGCGCTCGCCGGTTTGAAACCGATGCAGTACGATCCCATCGCGCCGACGCAGATCATGGCGGCCGCTTCGACCTATGAAGGCGAACAGGGATTCGCTTTGGGCGTCGCTCACTACACGAAAGAAGATCTCATGCTGCACGCGGGCGTCGCTTACGATGGCGATGACGACTTCATGGGCAACATCGGCGTCACCATGAAAATCGGTTCGTCCGCTGACCGCGAAGTCATTCCGGAACGTTACCAAGCCGGCCCGATCTCGTCCGTCTATGTCATGCAGGATGAAATCACCGACTTGCAGGCGAAAAATGCCGCGCTTACCGCACAAAATGAAAGAATCATGGCGGAACTGCAGGCGCTTCGTCAGCACGTCGGCATGTAAGCACCGTTTTCTATGGAATCAAAAAAGGACATCCGCGGATGTCCTTTTTTATTTGCCCGAATTTCACTAAAGCAAGCCGATGACGCGGAAAAGGTAAATTATTTTCTCGATTTACGCGGCGCTTCGCTCGCATGCGCAGGCTGCGAGTAGAGGCATTCACATTGCGATTTATTTCAGCGGCCGAGCAGGGGATCCATGACGGCGGTGAAGTAGCCGGCGATTTCTTCGGGCGTTTGCCGCATGTCGTTTTCGATCCACCAGTGAATGGTCTCGACGAAAGTGCAGGCGAAATGGTTGCGCAAAAAATCAGCGGGCACGGCGGGGCGTTCGCCTTCTTCATGATTGAGCCAATATTCGCCGAGTTGCAATTTCAAATGCTCTTTGAGATAACGCAAAAAGATGTCACGACTGTCGGAACGCAAGAGCCGCATAAAGGCTTCGCGCTGATTGCTGATGTGGTAGAGAATGTGCGTGGTGTACGCGCGGTAACCGTTGCCTTGCGGTGTGAATTCGGGAATGGGACAATGCACGCCGACGCCGGCGAAAACATGACCGAAGAGTTCGGTCAAAAGCGCTTCCATGAGCGCCTCTTTCGTGGGAAAGTGGGAGTAAAATGTACTGCGCCCGATATTGGCGGCATCGATGATTTGTTGCACGGTGATTTGCGCGTAACGGCGGCGGGCTAAAAGTTCGGTGAACGCCTGAAAAATGGCGTTGCGCGTTTTGATTTGACGGCGATCCATAGCATTTTCCTTTCCGCGCCGACGCAAAAGCGGCGCGAGACAGCAATTATTTTATTGAACAAAAGCAAGATTCTATTCAGTAATGAACGATTCCTCTTGTTTGCGTCTGGTCAAGTAGTGGAATATTTTTTACAATGAAGACAAATAAGAAACAATGTGTTCATTAAATACTTACATTGTAACGATACAGAGTAGATTTGACAAGGAGGAACTATGTGGGATCGCTGGTGGGAATGGGCGCTTAGACCGCGCATGATGGTACTGATGACCGTGCTACTGCTCGTGAGCGCATACGGTCATTTGACCAATAACGCTTTTTTGCAAATGTATGATCCCGGTTGGGGCGTGCTTTTGTTAGCGGGCATACCGTTGTTGTTCGGCGGGATCGAGTATCTCGTGAAAGAAAAAGAATTAACGTCGTGGCTCTTGGTCGGGATCGCGCTGGTCGCTTGCGTCGCGCTGGGCGAAGTGTTCGCGGCGACGGAAGTGGCGTGGATCATGGCGTTCGGCGAATGGTTGGAAGGACGCACGGTGCAACGGGCGCGCCGCGGCTTGGAGAAAATTTTGGCGCAGACGCCGGCGCAGGGGCGGCGGATCAATGACGCGGGCGAAACGGAAATGGTGGCAGCGGAAGAGATCCGCGTCGGTGATCGCCTGAGCGTGCATCCGGGCGAAACGATTCCGGCGGACGGCGTGGTGCTGATGGGCGCGACGGCGGTCGATGAAGCGATGCTCACGGGCGAATCGCTGCCGGTGGATAAACGTGACGGCTCGGAAGTGTTCGGCGGCACGGTGAACGGTTTCGGCGCGATTGAAATGCGCGCGACGAAAGTCGGCGCGGATGCTTCAATGCAAAGACTGGTGCGCTTGGTGCGCGAAGCGGAAAACGAGCAGGCGCCGGTGCAACGCACGGTGGATCGGTGGGTGCGCTACCTCGTGCCAACGGCGATTGCCCTGTCGCTTATCGTGTTCGCGCTTAATTTTTGGTGGGGCACGCCGCTCACGGCAACGATTTATCGGACCGTGACGGTGCTGATCGTCTTTTGTCCGTGCGCGCTCGCGCTTTCCACGCCGACGGCGATTGTGGCGGCGATCGGACAGGCGACAAAGGCCGGCGTGATTATCAAATCGGGGGCGGCGCTCGAAGTGATGGGGCGCATCGATACGCTCGCATTGGATAAAACGGGCACGATTACGACCGGCGAACTCGCAGTGACGGATGTGTTGCCGCTGCGGGCTGATGTTTCCGCGCAAGAGGTTTTGGCGCTGGCGGCGGCGGCGGAAGAACAAAGCGAGCATCCGCTCGGCAAGGCGATTCTGCAAAAGGCGCGAGAGGTCGGCGTCACGTTGCCCGCGCATACCGATTTTGTGATGACGGGCGGCCGCGGCGTGAGCGTTCGGCTGACCGACGGCAGCGTTCTTTACGCGGGGAGCGAACGGTACCTCGCGCAAGAAGGAATCGACATCGCGCCGACGGTGGAAGCCGTGCTGAACGAGTTACGCAGCAACGGCAAAATCGCGGTGCTTGTAGCGCAAGCGGATCAACTCATCGGCGTGGTCGCTTTCGCGGATACGGTGCGCGCACAGATGCCGGCGGTGACGGCGGCGTTGCAACGCGCTCGACTCACGCCGGTCATGTTGACGGGCGATAATACGCAAACGGCGCAATTCGTCGGCGCAACCGTGGGCATTGATGAAGTGCACGCGCGCCTGCTGCCGGAAGACAAAGTAGCGTACATTGTCGCGCAGCAAAAAGCGGGCCGACGCGTGGCGATGGTCGGCGACGGCGTGAACGACGCGGCCGCGCTGAAACGCGCCGATGTCGGGATCGCGATCGGCGGCACGGCGGGCGATATGGCGATCGAGGCGGCGGATATTATTTTGCCGGGGAGCGATATGACGCGCTTACCGTACCTCGCGCGTCTTTCGCAAAAGACCTTGCGCACGATTCACATCAACTTGGCGATCGCGTTGTCGCTGAATATTCTCGGCGTCATTTTATCGCTTTTCGGCTGGCTGACGCCGGTGACGGGCGCGATCGTGCACAACGCGGGCTCGATTATCGTGTCGTTGCACGCGATTTGGCTCTATGA
Source organism: Negativicoccus succinicivorans (assembly GCF_018372215.1). Classification (NCBI taxonomy): domain Bacteria; kingdom Bacillati; phylum Bacillota; class Negativicutes; order Veillonellales; family Veillonellaceae; genus Negativicoccus; species Negativicoccus succinicivorans. Next base: position 141,250 of record NZ_JAHAJN010000002.1, read on the forward strand.
AACCAAAATTTTGACCGGCGTGCGGGAGGCGGATGCCCGACCGACTTGCGGCGCGTCATCGCGCGATATCATCCGCGGCTGATGACGCAAAAAAAAGACCTCGTATGAGGTCTTTTTTGTTGGTTAATTTTGCGCGGCATCGTCCGCGGGAAAAGAATGATCGGTCGGCGGCGCGAAATCGTCGCGATCGGCGACCTTGGTGACGACGCCGCGCACCGCTTTCATGAATTTCGGACGGGCGATCAGCACGGTATGACCGCAACCGCGGCAGCGAATGCGAAAATCCGCGCCGATGCGCAAGACTTCCCATTCCTTATTGCCGCAGGGATGCGGCTTTTTCATGGTGACAATATCGCCGATATCTACTTTTAAATACGCCATGGTTTCTCCTTACGCCTTTTTCACAAGCCGCGGCACCGTGCAGCTGCCTTGCGGCATGAGGCAAATGTCCGCGTTCGGACCGAGTTTTTGTTCCGCCAGCGCCAGCGCTTCTTCGACCGAATGCACCGGCGTGAAAAGGGCGGCGCGGGCCGCGTCGTCGGGCATTTCGGAAAGCAAATAAAAATCCGCTTTTTTCATCAGCCGCGTGACCGCGTACGCTTTGTGACGGCCAATTTGAAAATCTTCGCGCACGTACGCTTCGATTTTTTCCGGCGAAGGATACGCGCGCACCGTCGCGTCAACTTCACTGTTGCCCGAACCTTCCGGACAGGCGGCGAGTAAAATGACGACACCGCCTTCCTGCACGGCGCAAACGGCGTTGTCCATCGTTTTTTGGCTCTGGTAAATATTGATGTCTTTCGGATAGCCGCCGCACGTCACGATGACGATCGGATATTCGCGCGGAATCTCGACGCCGTTCATGCGGTCGACCAACTCGCAGGCTTTTTCGTGCGCGGTGATGTAGTCGCCGGCGAACACGCCGATGACTTCTTCCTTTTCATTCAAGACGGTATTGAGCAAAAAGGTCGGGCGGTGCATTTCACAGCCTTCGACCTGATCGAGATAGATCGGATTGGTTTTGATCTCACCAATGACCGCGTGCGGATCGAGCATCAAGGAGTGGTTGTGACGGATGGTTTCCCGATGCGCTACGCCCGGAAAGAGCGCCTTGCGCCCGCCGCCGAAACCGGCGAAGAAATGGTGAACGACGCTGCCGGTCAGAATTAATTTATCCGCGGCCAGCGCGTCTTTGTGAAACGCGACCGGCGTACCGTACGAGGTCGTGCCGATTTTGACGTAATCCGCGTCATGCCGCGCTTCCGCGTTGACCGTGCGCAGACGGCGAAAGAGATCTTCCGTGATTTGCGAAATCATTTCTTCGTCCGTCATCGGGCGATGCATGCCCAGTGCGAAAAGAATCGTGATATCTTCGTCCGCCACGCCGCGCTCGTTCAGCATTTCCACTATGACCGGCAAAAAAATATCCGTGTGCGCGATGCGTGTCGTATCATTGACGATGATCGCGACTTTGTCGCCGGCGTCAATCAGTTCCGGCAGAGGGGCGGAGTCGATCGGATGCAACAGCGCTTCACGAATCGCTCGGATCGGATCGGCGAGCGGCTGCATTTGTGCCATGGTTAAACAATTTTTTACCCGTTCGTCGGGCAATGTAAAAGAAATTTCTTGGCGGCCGTAGGGCCAGGTGTAGGTAGTTTCCATGGGACTCCTTTCCGAATGATTTACATCGTTTGCGCGGCGGCGTGAAGTTTTTCTTCTTTCAATACACCGCTGGCTTGTTTGCCGGTCAGTGTTTCGATTTTGAGATAAAAAACCGCGACTTCATTCAGATATTGATCGACGAAAGCTTCCACCGTGTGCTCATGTTGCGGCAGGTAATGATTGCCGAAGCTCTGCATCAACGCTTTTATTTCCGCTATGTCATGGACGACGGTGAGCGGTCCGAAGGCAATAACGCTTTTAAAATACGTAGTAAATTCCGCCGCATGAATATCGGCGCGATCAATCACGCAAAATGAGCCTTGCGGGTTTGCGGCGATGGCGCTCATTTTATGTCCCTGAGGGGCGCCATGAAAGTAGAGCGTATTATCGTGGTACCAATAATTGAGCGGAACGGCGTATGGTTGACCGTCGGCATCAATCAAAGCAAGCACGCCTTCATGGTGCTTCTGTAAAATTTCCCGGCACGCTGCATTGCTGAGTGCCTGTTCCGGTCGACGCATTGCTACTGATTTCATAGTTCCTCCTTTTTGCCCGTGTATAAAAAGCGGTTGCCGAGCCAATCGGTGGCGGATACGAGCATGCCTGTCGTCACGAAGTGACCGAGATCGTCAATGAATTCCGTTTTGACATCGGCGCCGGCATCTTGCAAAATGGTGGCGAATTCCACATCCGCGCGCGGGTCAACGGAGTTGTCGGCGGCGCCGTGAATGAGGTAGAACGGTTTTTTCTTGAGGGCCTGCGCGTGCATGTGCGGCGACATTTCCTCCACAGCTTTATTGATTTCAGCGGCCAGCGGATACATTTGTCCGAAGCGCGCCTGGAAGAAAAGATGGCTCAGCGGCCAATGACCGGAACCGTTGATCGCGACCACGCCGGACACCGCTTTTTGTTGTGCGGCGACGCCGAGCGCGGAGAAACCGCCCATGGAATGGCCGGACGACACGATCAGTTTGTAACCGTTTTCCCGCGCGTAGTCCATCCAAATATCGCTTTCACGCACGTTTTGGAACAGCGTTTTCCAAAAGTACGGATAGGATTTCGGATCTTCGTAATCGATTTCGCCGCGGTTGTCATGGTAAATCGCCGTCGGCACGATGACTTCCCAGCCGGCGTTCGCAAAGGCCAGCGCCCGCAGTTCTTGTCCGGCCATCTTCGAGCTCCAGCCGTGGTACCAAATCACCAGGCCGCGCGGATTGACGGGGGTGTAGCGGATGGCATCGATGCCCTGGCGCGTAATGGTGGAAATATTCACCATGAACGCGCGTGCTTGTTCGCTCATTACATTCGACTCCTTTATTTTATCGGGAACGTATTGTTTTACGCTTAGTTTTATTCTATTACAAAAACGATGCGCCGCCAACCGCGCGCCCGCGGAAGGCGCAAGCGGCGGAAAAATTCGCGCTTGTGGTAGTTGCTGTCAGACGCTTGTCAAAATGCTTATACAAATTTTGCATTATACAATATCTTGTAACCGAAAAAAGAAGATGTATAATAGATATACAAGTTATTGATTACCTGCTTGCAGGTTACAAAGATATCGTATGGAGGAGAAATATGAGTCGTTTTACCGGTTTCAGTGAGGAATTTATTCAGCAATATCCGCATTTTCCGGCGCATATGACGCAGTTGGCGAAGTTCGTTTACTATCGCACGTATTCACGTTGGCTGGAGGAAGAGGGGCGGCGGGAAACATGGCGGGAAACCGTCGTGCGCGCGCTCACGTATAATTGCCAAATGGCGGCGGAAAATCAGGAAGACGCGGAAGCGCTCTTTGACAATGTTTTTAACCTGCGTCAATTTATTTCGGGACGCAGCTTGTGGATCGGCGGTTCGAGCGCGTCGGAAAGTCTGATCACGGCGAATTTCAATTGCGCTTTTACGGTGATGGATAATGTGCACGCGTTTGTCGATCTGTTTTACCTCTTGATGGTCGGCACGGGCGTGGGCTTCCGCATTTTGAAAGACGATGTGGCGAAGTTGCCGAAGTTCCGCCATGACGTCATTTTGGAAAACTTGCCGTTTGAGCCTTTGCCGTCGAATGAACGCGTCGATCCGACGTCGATTATTTTCCGCACGGACGATATCGCGACGATTGTGGTCGGCGATTCCAAAGAGGGCTGGGTGCAGGCGCTGCAGTTCTATCTCGATATTCACACGCGCCATGATTACCGCAAAATTAAGCGGGTCCGCATCAATTACAACGGCGTGCGCCCGAAAGGCGAACGGCTGGTGACGTTCGGCGGTACCGCGTCAGGGTATGAATCGCTGGCGACGATGTTTGAAAAAATTCATAAAGTGCTGACGACGGAAGAATTCGCGCCCGCGCCGGTCGAAGGGCAGTTGCGCCCGATCCACGTGCTCGATATTTGCAATATCATCGGCGAAAACGTGGTGGTCGGCGGCGTACGTCGCACGGCGGAAACGGCGATTATTTCGCCGGACGACGATGAAGTTATCGAGGCCAAAACCGATCTTACGCCGAACAAATTCCACCGCTTCATGAGCAACAACAGCATTTATTTTACGGAAAAACCGTCGCGCGAACGCTTGCAGCAGATTTTTCACACCTTGCGCTACACGGGCGAACCGGGCTTCGTGAATGCGGCGGAGGGCAAACGCCGTCGCGCCGATTTCGAGGGCTTGAACCCCTGCTTTGAAATTTTGCTGCCGCGCAATTCCGTTTGTAACCTGACGACGGTCAATATTCTCGCCTTCGTGAAAGACGGCAAATTGTTGAAAGAGGAACTTTTGGCGGCGGAACGGTTGAGCGCGCGCGCGTGCTACCGCATGACCTGCATGAATCTCGAATTGCATAATTGGAACCAAACCCATCAGCGCGACCGTTTGCTCGGCTGCTCGATGACGGGCTGGCAGGACGCGATGAGCGCGCTCGGCTACGATCGGGAGCAACAGATCGAATTGATGCGGGAATTGCATGAGGCGGTCCGCGAAGCGGCGGACGAGTACGCGGACGAGCTCGGCACACCGCATTCGCTGTTGGTGACGGCGGTGAAACCGGAAGGAACGCTCTCGCTGGTGGCGGGCGGCGTCAGTCCGGGATTGCATTACTCGCACAGCGAATATTTTATTCGCCGGATCCGCGTCAACGCGAGCGACCCGCTCGCCAAGACGGCAGAGGCGCTCGGCTGGAGCGTGCATCCCGAAGTGGGACAGGAAGAACCGAATGTGCGCACGAAAGTCATCGATTTCCCGTGCTACTCCCCGGTCAAGCGCACGAAGTACGATGTGTCGGCGCTCGAGCAGCTGCAGACGTATTACGATTTCCAGAAGCATTACACGGAGCAGAACAGTTCCAATACGATTTCGATTAAAGACGACGAATGGGACGACGTTTGCCAAAACGTGTACGATCATTGGGACGAAATGCTCGCCTGCTCGTTCTTGAGCCTGTCGGATCATCACTATGAACTCGCGCCGTACGAAGCGATCACGAAGGAAGAGTACGAAGCGATGATGGCGACGATGCAGGACTTCAACCCCAATTTGCTGAATTATTACGAACAGGCGACGGGGAACGAAGGCAAGGAATTTGAGATTTTGGACGATCGGGAAGAATGCGCGTCGGGAGTTTGCCCGATTAAATAAAACGAGGTGCTGAGGATGGAACAAGCGCCGATTTTGGCGATTTGCTATGATTTTGACCACACGCTTTCACCGGACGACATGCAGGCCGCGGGCTATATTCAGTCCGTCGGCTTCGCCGTAGAGGATTTTTGGCGAGAGTCGCGATCTCTGGCGGAACAAAATGAAATGGATCGCAATCTCGCGTATATGTACCTGATGGCGAAGACGGCGCGCGGCAAAGTGGTATTCACGCGCGAGCGACTGGCGGAGTACGGCGCGCAAGTGCCGTTGTATCCCGGCGTGCGCGAATGGTTCGCCAATGTGAACGCGCTGGGCGACGCGGCGGGCGTGCAGGTGGAGCATTACATCATCTCGTCCGGATTGAAGGAAATGATCGCGGGCACGGCGATCGCGAACGAATTCAAAGCGATTTACGCGAGCTCCTTTTTCTATGATGAAGACGGGGTGGCGGTATGGCCGGCGCAAGCGGTCAATTACACGAATAAAACGCAATTTCTGTTTCGCATCAAAAAAGGCGTGCTCGATGTCAATGACGAACGCATCAACGAATATTTTCCGAACGAAGAGATGCGCGTGCCGTTCCGCAATATCGTCTACATCGGCGACAGCGCGACGGATATTCCGTGCATGAAGCTGGTGGCGAGCTCGGGCGGCCACGCGATCGGCGTGTATGCGCCGGGCGAATCAACCGCCATGGTGGACGGTTTACTGCGCGACGGGCGAATTCAGTACAAAGCGCCGGCGGATTATCGGCAAGGCGCGCCGCTGGAACAGCTGATCGGCGCGATCATCGCGCAGACGGCGACGCGTGAAAATCTGGAGCGGCGGAAAGTAGCCGACCTTCATGACGCGAAGCGCCGACTCGTGAAGGCAAAGCAAGGGCAATAATTTTTCCGAATTAGCATCACGCCATAAAAAATAAAAAGAAGACACAAAAAAACCGCCGTACGGCGGTTTTTTGTATTACGGCAATTCATACGGCTGATCGCCGCGCGGCGGCCCGAAGATGGCGGCCATGATAATGCCTTTTCGCCAATCAGCGCGCGTTAAGCGGCGCCCTTTCATGCCGACGCGACGCGCCGATAAGGGCGTCGCCTTCAGCGTCGCGAGCGGATTGTCGTTGCCGATCGGGAGCGACGGTTTTTTTAAATCGCGTACGGCGGCAGGCGCCTGACGCAACGGATGGCCGGCGTGATCGTGGCCGGCATGCGCCAATGTCGCGGGGTGACCGGGTTCTTCGATCGGCATTCCCGAATGCCGCGCCGGTGTTTCCATAGGCGGTTTTTCTTTCGGCGCGCGTTCCGGTGGCGGATCTTTTTTCGGAACGGGATCGGTGACCGAAGGATCGTCCGCGTCATCGGAAAGCGGCGGCTCGAAAGGCGCCAACCATTGCTTTTTCATAAGCTCGATGGCCTCTTCCAGCGATGGCAGGCTTGCCGCGGTTGCCTCTCCCTGCGTGCGTGGTCGGGGCGGTTGCGCATTTTGCTGCGCGGAAGGGTCCGAGTACTCCGGCGGCAGCGCATGATTTTGTTGTGATTTTTTACGTCGCTTCGATTGCAATGAATCGACAACAACGATAGCGATGACAAGCAGGATGCCCAACAATGAATCCATAGGTTGTCCTTTCCTGTGCGGTGAATTTCAGCCAAAGCAACGCAAGTCGTTGCCGTCTCGATTTTTTATCAGTGTTTCCGTTTTTTGCGAAACAGACGGAAGAGACCGCGGCCGAGCGTGAAGTAGAGCAACACTTGCAGTAAAGTGGCGGTCGTTACCGCGATGACGCGGATGATACTGCCGATAAAGCCCATGCGTTTGCGCCTCCTTCAGAAAGCACGGCAAGCCGTCAACGACGGTTTAACCATTTGGCGATCGCGTATGCGATGCCGATACCGGCGATGAAGTACAGCGCCAAGCGCAAAAACGATAAAAAGAACGCGGCTCGTAAAAATACACCCATGATTATTCCTCACTTTCCGGTTTGGCAATCGCCTCACGCATTTCCGTGTCGGCGTTGATGTTTTGTAAACGATAGTAATCCATGACGCCCAATTTGCCCGATTTGAGCGCTTCCGCGAACGCGATCGGCACTTCCGCCTGCGCGCGGACCACTTCGGCCTGCATTTCCTGCGTTTGAGCGCGCATTTCCTGCTCTTTGGCGACCGCCATCGCGCGGCGCTCTTCGGCGCGCGCCTGAGCGATGCGTTTGTCGGCTTCCGCCTGGTCGGTTTGCAGTTCCGCGCCGATGTTGCGTCCGACATCGACGTCGGCGATATCAATGGACAAAATTTCAAAGGCCGTGCCGGCATCCAAACCTTTTTCCAATACGGTGCGAGAAATGTGGTCGGGATTTTCCAAGACGTCGGTGTGACGTTCGGACGAGCCGACGGTTGTGACGATGCCTTCACCGACACGGGCGATGATCGTCGCTTCGCCGGCGCCGCCGACCAAGCGGTCGATGTTGGCGCGAACGGTGACGCGCGCCCGCACGCGCAATTCGATACCGTTTTTCGCCATCGCCGAGATAATCGGCGTTTCAATGACTTTCGGGTTAACGCTCATTTGCACCGCTTCGAGCACGTTGCGTCCGGCGAGATCAATCGCGGCAGAGCGCTCGAAGGTCAGCGGAATCGAAGCGCGGTGCGCGGCGATCAGCGCGTCGACGACGCGGTCGACATCACCGCCGGCGAGGTAGTGCGCTTCCAGCTGGTTGACGTTGACCTCAAGTCCCGCTTTCGAGCCTTTGACGAGCGGCAACACGATCACGCGCGGCGGCACGCGACGCAAGCGCATCCCGATGAGATCGAAGATGCTGATATGAACGCCGGCCGCCAATGCGGAAATCCACAACCCGATCGGCACGAAATGCTGCAAAATCAGGATAAAAAAGACAATCAGCACAATGGTGAAGCCCGGAAAAATAAAATCCATATTTCCTCCTTATAATTCGTTGTCGCTATCGGAGCGCGCGGCAACGATGATGCGATTACCGATGACGCGGCGCACAATAATCGGTGTACCGCGCGGGATGAACTCGCCCTGCGTCACGACATCATAGAGACGGCCGTCGATTTTGGCAGTGCCCGCCGGTCGGGGGCATCGCCTGCGGTACGGGCGGCGGCGGAGCCGCGACGGTAGCGGCGATTCCCAACAGACACGCGCTGCAAAGAAGCGCGCTGATTCGTTGTATCATAGTAGCTCCTTTCTGACGCTGCAGAATACCATTTATACCTTGAATATACCTGACGAAAAAAGCAGTGTCAAACGCGCGACAAGCGACGGATCGCATATGACCCTTGCCCGTCGGGAAGGAGTTCGTTACAATAATATAAGGAGGCTGTATGCAGGAACGAAAATCATTAACGAAAATTACTTTGGAGACATCCGTGCGTGCGGCGGCTCCGTTCCAACTCATTTACACGGCGATGGGCATTGTGTTCGGCATGCAAATGGTGATGACGCCGCGTTCCCTTTTACAAGGGGAATACGCCCTGGCCGTTTTAGTTTGCGTTTGGTTGATTCACAGCGCTAAGCGCGTGCTTGTCGTGCTCGATGCCGAGACGATGGAAGTCACGTTGCGGTCGACGACGCTCCGCGGTTTGCTTGGGGAGACGTTCGGCAAAAAAACGACCGCCACGGTGGAATACCGATCGGTTGTCGGCGTGTCGGAGACATGGCGCGAATTATATGTAGTCAATCGCCATGGCGGGATGAGCGTGATTCCGGTCACGTGGCATGAACTTTCCGCCCATGATCGCGGTGTGATTTTGCGTCGCTTTCAGGAAGCAAAACACGAAAGTTAACGGCTAGAAATACAAAGGAAAAATTATGAAACGAGTCTATTGGCTGACCAATATTGACAGTCAGGCTGACCATGTCGCGCGGGCATTGCGCTCGTTGCGCGAAAAAAATGAAACGATTCCGGCCGAGGTTATTCGGGTCAAAAACGGTGACGCGACCGATTTCACGCCGCCATCATTTCAGGATGCGGCGCTGGTCGTGATGTCCTTCATGGGCGGTCAGACGCTGGAGGAAGAAACGCTGAACGCGTTGAATGAATATCCCGATGTGCCGTACCTGGTGCTGGCGCACGGAGCGAATCCTGCTCGCCCGCACGGCGTAGAACCGGAAACGATCGAACGGATAACGCGGTATTTGGCGTACAGCGGTTTGCGCAATATCGAAAACCTGTGGCGCTATCTCGCGAACACTATTTTGCATATCGGCAAAGGAGCGACGGCGGAACCGCAACAACTGCGCACGGACGGATTATACTATCCCGGTGAAGAACCGTACGGAACGCTTGCGGAATTCGCCGCGGCGCATCTCGATCCGGATAAATACACAGTCGGATTTTTCTTCTTGCGCGATGATTGGCTTTGGGGCAACTTGCGCTTTTACAATGCGCTGATCGCGGAAATTGAATGCGCCGGCATGAACGCATTGCCGCTTTTCACGCATTGGGGCAGCGGCGCAAGTCAGGAACGGACGCTTGAAACCTGCGTGCAGGAATATTTTTACGACGCCGACGGCAAGGTCGTGCCCGATGTCGTCATCAATAACCATCGCATGTCGTTGCGACTGGGGCGCGCGAACGATCCGAAGTTTTTGGAAAAACTCGGCGTGCCGACATTGCAGGCGTACCATTCCAAACAGGATGAGGCGACTTGGCGCGCCAATCCCGCCGGCCTCACGCCGACGGAAATCTCGGCGACGGTGGCCATGATTGAAACGGACGGCATCTTGCACGGGCCGGTCGCGTCGCATCGCGAGGTCGAACCGGGCGGCGAGTCGCAACGCGAACCCTGTGCGTACGGTTTGGAACTTTTGGTACGCAAGGCGAAACGCTGGGCGACGCTGCGGCACAAACCGAACGCGGCGAAAAAAGTGGCGATCGTTCTGCACAATTATCCCGCGAATAATACCAATATCGGCTGCGCGGCGGATCTCGACTCGGGGGCGAGTTTGTTCCGCTTTTTGCAGGCCATGCAAAAAGACGGTTACGATGTCGGCGCGCTGCCGGACACGGCGGCGGAGCTTTGGGAAGAAGTGCTCGCGCACATGACCAATGACCGTCGTTACCTGAGCGAAACGATGCAACGCGACGCGACGAAAATCGCGGGCAGCGATGTGATTAAATATGAAAAAACATTGCCTGCAAGCGTTGTCCAAAAGATGAATGAGACATGGGGGAACGCGCCGGGCGACGCCTTTGTCAACAATGACGAAGAACTTTTGTTGCCGGGCTTACGGCGCGGCAATATTTACATCGCTTTGCAACCGCCGCGCGGCTTCGGTGAAGATCCGTCGGCGATCATTCACAGCCCGACGCTTGCGCCGACGCATCATTACCTGGCGTACTACCATTACTTGCGCGACGTGTTCGGCGCGGATGCGTTCGTTCACCTCGGCACGCACGGCTCGCAAGAATGGCTGCCCGGCAAACAAATGGGCCTGTCGGATGAATGTTACTCGCAAATTACGATGGACGACATGCCGAATATTTATCCCTATTTAACGACGATTATCGGCGAAGGCATTCAGGCCAAACGACGCGGTCAGGCGGCGTTGATCGGCTACCTGCCGGCGCCGACGGCGCAAGGCGGTCTGTACGGCGACTGGGAAGCGCTGGCGCCGCTTTTGGATGAGTATCGGCATTACAAAATCTATGAACCGAAACACACGGCAAGCGTGGTCGCGGACATCGCGGCCTTGGTGGAAAAACTGGGTATGACCGAAATGTTCGGCACACCGACGGCGGAAACTCAGGAAGAGTACATGCTTAAAGTACACAATTTCCTGGACGATATGGAAAGCAGTGAAACGCATACCGGTCTGCATGTTCTGGGAGAAGTGCCGACGGGGGATGAATTATACGCGCTCGTGCGTAAACTCGTCGCGGTGGCGCACGGCGATGTGCCGTCGCTCGTTGACGCGCTCGCGGAGGCGCTCGCCGTTCCCTACGCGGACATCGCGCAAAAAGCGCTCGCCACGCCGGAAGAGCTCGCGCAAAAACGCGACGTCGATCGTAAAGCGGAAGAGCTTTTACAGGCGCTTGCCGCGCGTGACTGGCAGGCGGATACTTGGCAGGATCTCGTCGCGGATACGCCGCAATCGCCCGCGTTGGACGCGGTGCTGGCGTTGATCACCGAATCGATTTTGCCGAAAATTCGAGGCGTCGGTCAGGAGTTGACAAATCTTGTCGACGCGCTGTCCGGCGTGATGGTGCCGGCGGGTCCGGGCGGCTCGGCCGCGTCGGGCAATTTGGAAGTGCTGCCGACCGGACGCAATTTCTACGGCATCGATCCGACGAAAATGCCTTCGGCGACAGCGTGGAAATTAGGCACGGCGCTGGGCGACGCGCTCTTGGAACAATACGTGGCGGAAGAAGGCAAGTATCCCGAACAGGTCGGCATCATCGTTTGGGCCGGACCGAACTTGCGCAGCAACGGGCAATGTATCGCGGAAATTTTATATTTACTCGGGGTTAAACCGGTTTGGCGGGCGGAAACGGGACGCGTGGAACGGCTCGAAGTGCTTCCGCTTAACGAACTCGGCCGTCCGCGTATCGATGTGACTGCGCGCATCAGCGGCTTGGTGCGCGATTCGTTGCCGCAGGCGGTCGCGCTCATTAATCAGGCGGTCGCGCTGGTCGCGGATCTGGACGAACCGACGAATATCAATTTTGTTAAAAAACATATCGAAGCGGACGCGGCGGAATTGGCGGCGGCGGGAACCGATCCCGTGGCGGCGCTCAAAGAGGCGCGGTACCGCGTCTTCGGTTGCCCGCCCGGCGCGTACGGCGCCGGTGTCGGCAATGTGTTGGACGAAAAAAATTGGGAAAATGAATCCGATCTCGCCGACGCGTACTTGGCATGGGGCGGCTACGCTTACGATGAAAACGGCGCGGCGCACGCGTCGAAAGAAGCCTTCGCGCAACGTCTTAAAACGCTTGACGTCACCGTGAAAAACGAAGACACGAGCGATCTGAACCTGATGAGTTCGGACGATTTCAACGCGTACCATGGCGGCATGGTGGCGGCCAGCCGCGCTTTGGGCGGGAAAGCGCCGCGGTCCTACGTCGGCGACAGCTCGCAGCGCAGCCGGGTGCAGGTGCGCACGCTCGCCGAAGAATTCCAACGTGTCGTGCAGTCCGAAGCGCTTAACCCGAAATATATCAAAGGCATGATGCAGCACGGTTATAAAGGCGCGCTGGAACTTGCCAAGCGAGCGATGCTTTCCTACAGCTGGGACGCGACGTCGGGCGTTATGAATGACGCGCTTTACAATCGCATCACCGAATCCTACGTGCTCGATCCCGAAGTGCGGGAATGGATGCAAAAAGTCAATCCCTGGGCGCTGCACGAAATCAGTGAGACGATGCTCGAAGCGCGACAACGCGGCATGTGGAACGTGCCGGACGAAATGCTCGCCGAACTGCGCGACATTTACCTTGCGACGGAAGGCGATTTGGAAGAACGCAGCGAATGATCCTTGGAAAAAGAAAACGATGCTTGCTTGAAGGCAGACAATACATGGTGGGTAGGTATTATGGAGACAAAAACATCGGCCGATTTGGCCAATAATGTACAAGATAAGGTGGGCAAGGCGGCTACGAGCGTCAGCAACGAGGTCACCGAGCAGGTCGACACGGCCACGCAATGGACCGCCAACGCATGGGATTTTCTTTTGACGCACCTGGTCGATTTTCTGATGGCGATTCTGATCTTCGTGATCGGCTACTACATCGCCCGTTTTCTGCGTGACAGTTTGGCGCGGGTGATGAAACGCTCCCGCCTGGATCAGCTGGTAGTCGACTTCGTGACGCAGGGCTTATATTTTTTCATTCTAATCCTGGTCGCGTTGGCGGCGCTGAACAAAATCGGCGTGCCGACAGATTCGTTTGTCATGGCTTTGGGCGGTGTCGGTTTAGGCGTCGGCTTGGCTTTGAAGGACAATATCAGCAACATGGCGGCCGGCATTCTGATCCTGGTTTTTCGACCGTTTCGGATCGGAAATTACGTGCGGGTCAGCAGCGCGGAAGGGACCGTGACGCAGATTACGTTGATGAATACGCACTTGCGCACGATCGGTCGCGAGGAAACCGTCGTGCCGAACGCGATGATGATCTCGAACGCGATCGTCAATTATTCCGTATATCCGACGCGTTGCATGGAGCTTTTGCTTGATGTGGCGTACAGTTCCGACTTGAATCAGGTCGTCAGCGTTTTGAAAGATGTCGTCAAACGTGACGGCGGTGTTCTGAATGCGGACGATATGCTGATCGGTGTGCGTGAATTCGCCGATAACAGCGTGCGCGTGTACATGCGCCCCGAAGTGGATTCCTTGGAATATTGGCCGACATATCATCGCTTAATGCAATCGATCAAGGAAGCTTTTGATGCGAACGGCATTGATATTCCGTTCCCGCATCGCGTGCTCATCTTGGAAAAAGCGGAAGACGCGCCGCCTCTGACGGGCGTCTCGCCGGAGCAGGGCAACACCAAATAGATTTTGGCATCGCGACCGTCGCAGGCGATGACTGTCGTAACATATCATGAAAAAAAGACACCGTACGGTGTCTTTTTTATTTACTTTAATTTATGCAGCAGACCTTCACGCTTTAAAAATTCGCGCGCGACTTTCGTCGGATCCTGTTGCTCTTCATCGACCTTGTAGTTCAAATCCTGCGCGACTTGATTCGTGAGGTGCGAGCCCAATTCGTTCAAAACGGCAATGATTTCCGGATGTTTTTCCGCGGCGTCCGTACGCAATAGCGGGGTTGCGAAGTACGGCGGGAAGTAATGCCGATCATCAACGAGCGCGACCAAGTTGAATTTACGTACCAAGCCGTCGGTGGTATATGCGTCTACGACCTGCACGTCATCGTTGAGCAGAGCGATGTAACGCGACGAGCCGTCCAGTCCGGTGGTGTCTGCGAAATTCATGCCGTAGTAAGCGGTCAGACCGGGGAGTCCGTCTTTGCGATTGGTAAATTCGAATGTAGAGCCGACGACCAAATGCGGCGCCGCGGCGATCAAATCGCTCATTGTTTGCAAGCGGTATCGCTCGGCGGTGTCTTGCCGTACGGCGAGCGCGTACGTATTATCGAAACCGTATTGCGGGAGCATCATGATTCCCATGGTCGCGAGCTCATCGCGACTGCGGCGATATACTTCATCGACATCGGTCAGCGGCTCGTGGCGCAATATGGAAACATAGACGGTGCCGGTGTAATCCATGTAGAGATCGATGCTGCCCGTTTTCAACGCCTCATAGGCGACTTGCGTGCCGCCGAGATTCGTGTGGCGGGTGACGCGCAGATCGGTGCGGTCTTCGATCATATCCGCCATCAGATGCGCCATGATGACGCCTTCCGTGAAATCTTTCGAGCCGACGATAATATCGCTTTGCGACTCCGCGTAATTGCGCCAGGCGGCGTTTCCCGCGCCGATGATGAGAAGCGCCATGACGAGACCGATCAGCCATTTGGCGCGGCGGCGTTCTTTTCGAATTATCGAGCGCGTATGTTCCGGCGTAATCAGGGTGGCCATCGGCGTAACGAGCTCTTCCACGAGGCCGAGCAGGTAGTCCACGGCGAGCGCCAGCAAACAGGCGGGGATCGCGCCCGCGAGAATCATATTGTTATCGACGGTACGAATGCCGGCGAAGACGAGGTCACCCAAGCCGCCCGCGCCGATGAAGGCCGCTATTGTCATCAAACCGACCGCGGTGACGGCGCTGATACGGATGCCGGCCATGATGACGGGCAGCGCCAGCGGAAATTCCACTTTGCGCAGCACTTGCCAAGAGGAAAGGCCGATCCCGACGGCGACTTCTTTGGTTTCGGGAGAAATTTGCGTCAGCCCCGTGTACGTGTTTTTGATGATGGGCAAAAGGGAATAAATAATGACGACGAGGACCGCCGGCACGCGACCGATTCCGAAGAAGGGAATCGCGAAGCCCAGCAGCGCCATGCTCGGAATCGCTTGCATGATATTCGCCGTCTGCAATACCGGCGCTTGTAAAGGGCGACGTTTCACGATCAGAATGCCCAGCGGCACGCCGATCAAAATCGAAATGCTGACGGCGATCACGGTCAGCTCGATGTGTTCCCACAGGAGTTCCATGATATGCGGCCAAGCGGTGGCGATATAATTCAGAAAAGGATTCATTTCGGTATCTCCTTACCGTCTTTTTTTAAGTGTTGACGCGCGCTGATCCCCGCGGATGGGTCATCAGACAGAGTGTTTTCGGACGCGATCGCCATATTGTTCTCGCCGCGGCGGTGGATTTTAGTTTTCCGAGCGGGCATGCGCGAAAACACGGCGTTTACGTTGAACACAGTATAGCACGCTATTTACGAAAAAAACGGAACGCGCATAATTTTACCCTTTGAAAAGTTATTTTCTCGACAATGATATGAATTTTTTGTTTTCACGCAATAAAAAAGCTCCCGCGGGAGCTTTTTTATTGACGTTTACTTTTTCAATAAGTTTTGCGAAGCGAGGAACTCATGAGCCACTTTTTCCGGATCCTGACGTTCTTCGTCCACTTTATAATTCAATTCGCGCATGACTTCATCCGTCAGGAGCGGCGCGAGTTCATTCAGCGCGTCCACCACTTCCGGATGCTCTTCGGCGACTTCCGTACGCAGCAGCGGCGTCGCGTAGTACGGCGGGAAGTAATGCCGATCGTCTTCCAGCACTTTCAAATTGAATTTCTTCAAAAGGCCGTCGGTCATAAAGGCGTCGATCGCCTGGACTTCATCATTGTTAATGGCGATGTAACGCGAGGAGCTGTCAATGCCGAGCGCATTGGCGAACTGCAGACCATACATTTGCGTCATGCCGTCCAAACCGTCGGGACGGTTTTTGAATTCAAACGTCGTGCCGACATTCATATTCGGTGCGACGGCGCGCAGATCGCTGATCGTTTCCAGGTTGTGTGCGGCCGCGAAATCGGGGCGTACCGCGAGCGCGTAAGTGTTATTGAAGGCGTATTGCGGCAGCATGGTGATGGAAAGCGGCGCCAGTCCCGCTTTACCTTCTTCGTATACCCGCTGCATGTCGCTGATCGGTTCGTTTTTCAAAAGCGAAACGTAGACCGTGCCCGTGTAATCGAGATAAAGGTCGATTTCCTTGCTCTTGAGCGCTTCAAACGCGACGTTGGTGCCGCCCAAGTTGATGCGTCGCTCCACGTTCAGGCCCGTATGGTCTTCGATGATTTCCGCCATCATGTGACCCATCAGGATGTTTTCGGTGAAGTCTTTCGTTCCGACGACCACATCCGCTTTCGGCGCAAACGCTTGTCGGATACCGGCATAGCCGCCGCCGAGCACGAGTAAAATCGCCAGCGACGCGATCAGAATTTTGGAGCGACGGTGGCGGCCGATCACCGCTTTACGATCCGTTGTCGGCGAAAGCTGGGTGGCGATCGGCGTGACGAGTTGTTCGACCAGACCTAAGATATAGTCGACAGCCAGCGCCAAAATACAGGCGGGAATCGCGCCCGCGAGAATCATATTGTTATCGACGGTGCGAATGCCGGCGAAGACGAGATCACCCAAGCCGCCCGCGCCGATGAAGGCCGCCATCGTCATCAGGCCGACCGCGGTGACCGAACTGATGCGCACGCCCGCCATGATGACCGGCAAGGCCTGCGGCAATTCAACTTTGCGCAATACCTGCCAGCGCGAAAGACCGATGCCGATCGCCGCTTCACGCATCTGTGGACTGATTTGCGAAATGCCCGTATACGTGTTTTTAATAATCGGCAGCAGCGAGTATAAAATAACGACGATAATCGCCGGCAGACGACCGATCCCGAAAAACGGAATCGCGAAGCCCAACAGCGCCATGCTCGGTATCGCCTGCATGATGTTCGCCGATTGCAACACCGGCGACTGCAGGTTGCGCCGGTACGAGATCAAAATTCCGAGCGGCACGCCGACGAGGACCGAGATCGCGACCGCGATGGCGGTTAATTCGATATGCTCCCACAAAAGAGAAAGAATGTAGGACCAATTGGAGGTGAGATAGGAAGTAAAACCGCTCATGCCTGCACCTCCCCATCTTCGATATACTGCTGGGAAAGCGTCGTGACAAGACTCGACTGCGTAATCAGACCGAGCAGTGAATGTTTTTCGTCGACGACCGGAATATAATAGAGGTCGTGCGCGTTGATTTTCGTCAAGGTGTCGACCAGAGTATCCGATGGCGCGACAGTTTCCACATGCGTTTCCATCACGTCGGCGACCGGTGTTTGCAGATCATCCAAGGCGCGCAACTTCTGCGCGAAGACCGAGCCCAGCAGCTCGCGCGTGCGCAAATCGATAACCAAAAGGCCATTGACGTGCGCCCGACGCATGCGCTCCAGCGCGCGGAACGCGGTCAGATCCGGCCCGCAGGTATGCGCGCTGGTCACCATGATGTCTTCCGCGCGGATCAGTTCCGGCGAATTCCAGATTCTGTTTTTGCCGATGAAATCGGCGACGAACTGATTGGCCGGATTTTTCAAAATATTTTCCGGTGTGTCATACTGCGCGATCACGCCTTTGTCGATAATGCAAATGCGATCGCCCAAACGGATCGCTTCGTCCATATCATGCGTGACGAATACGATCGTTTTATGCAATTTGTTTTGCAACGAGCTGACTTCGTCCTGCAGCGTCGTGCGCGTGAGCGGATCCAACGCGGAAAACGGCTCGTCCATTAAAATTATATTCGGATCGCAGGCGAAGGCGCGGGCGACGCCGATGCGTTGTTGCTGACCGCCGGACAGTTCCGACGGATACCGCTGCAGAAAATGTTCCGCGTCTAAGCCCACCATATCCAACAGGTGCGCCGTACGGTCTTTGATCTGCTCGACCGGCATTTTCAGCGCGCGCGGAATGACTTCGATGTTTTCGGCAATCGTCATATGCGGGAACAGTCCCGTTTGCTGAATGACGTAGCCGATGTTGCGCCGCAACGCGAGTACATCTTTTTTCGCGATATTTTCGCCGTCAATACGAATTTCTCCCGATGACGGCTGAATGAGCCGGTTGATCATTTTCAACAGCGTCGTCTTACCGCTGCCGGATTCACCGATCAGGCAAACCGTTTCCCCCGCGGGAATGGTGAGAGTGACATCGCGTAATACTTCGGTTCCTTTGTAACGTTTCGTAATATGGTCAAATTCAATCAATACGACCACTTCCTTTCGTAGCTGACAATCATCAAATAAGTATGTAAACCGGTCCGAAGTATGCATAAATACATACAAAGTGTAATAATATTATAACATTTTTTGAGAATTCATGCGAATTGGCGTCACGTCAGGGGCTTGCGGCGCACGTTTTTTGACAAGCGCGGGTCCGCTCGGTATACTGATTCTAATGGTGCGGGGGAACTGCGTACGCGGTTGAGAGGACGAGGTCCGACCCTTTGAACCTGTAGGTTAAGACCTGCGTAGGGAGCACACCCGTCGGAGCGGCGGGCGTTGCCGCGAAGAAGGGAGAGAAACATGAAATTATCGACACGTGTAGTAACGGAAAGCGGTCTTTGCATCGCGTTGAGTTTGCTCTTGGGGATGATCGTCTTTTGGCGCATGCCGCAAGGCGGATCGATTCACGCGGCGCATATGGTACCGCTTTTATTATTGGCGCTGCGGCGCGGATCGAAAGTCGGCATGCTGGGCGGATTGACGTACGGGTTGTTGCATTTTCTGTTGGGGGCGAAGTATTCGCTGCATCCGCTGAGCATTATTTTGGATTACCTGCTTGCTTACGCCGCGCTTGGTCTAGCGGGCTACGCGAAAGAGCATAATCGCGTCAGCGCGTTGGTTTGGTCGGCGCTCGCGATGTTCGGTCGTTATGTGATGAGCGTGCTGTCCGGCGCGATCGTGTTCGGATCGTATGCGCCGGCGGGCATGAACCCATGGTGGTACTCGATCACGTATAACGCGACGGTGATTCCTCCGGACGCGATCATCAATTTAGTAGTGCTGGCGTTAATTTACGCGCCGATCATGCGCCTTCGCCGCTGACAGAAATAAAAAATACGCGCTTAAGCGCGTATTTTTTTATGGCGTGATAAACTTTAGCGGCGAGTAGGAAGCAGAGTAAAATGGCCACTTTATTTGCGTTTTGAACTTGAGCAAGCCGGTGGGAAAGTGATGCGCATCGGTTCCCGAGAGAACGTACTACGTTCAATAAAAAAGCACCACTACTGCGGTGCTTTTAGTTTTAGAACAACAAGAAGTTCGCGAGCACGAGTGTGATACAAGAACCGATCATCGGGATTGCGGTACGTTTGACAAGATCGAACGACGAAATGTTCGCCATGCCGCTGACGACGATGATAACGGCCGTAATCGGCGAAATCGCGCGAGCGGAACTAGCGATGAAGTGCATCGGTAAGATCATCGTTACCGCGGCGATACCGCTCTTGGCGGCGATATCCGGAACGAGGTTGGCGAACGCGAAGAACGGAGCGTTGCCCGAACCCATAACGACGGCGCACACGCCGATGATGATGATCATGACGAGCGAAAGCGCGATCGCGCCGAAACCACTGCTTTGCGTGCCGGAGATCAGCGCGTCGATCGTGCCGCTGACCATGAGACCGCGGGCGAATGTTTCACCGGCGACGATCAACGTGACGACGTTGGCCATCTGACGCCCCATGCCGTCAAAGAAAATCTGCAGCTCTTCGGCCACTTGCTTGCCGTTGCGGCTGCGGATATACTGCGCCAGCATGCCGATGGCGGTACCGATGAGCATCGCCTTGATGATGTCCATTTTAATGTCGGGGATCATCAATGGGCTGAAGACTAAAATCAAAGCCAAAGGAACGATCGGCAACAACGCGTAAATAAGCGGCGGATGCGCATTGTCCAAGTTGACGTTATCGGTCGACACTTCGACATCGTCTTTACGCATCGGTTGGACTACGTGGCCGTCGCGTTTATCCATGTGTTTTTGGGTAAAATAATGCAAGATCGCGACGACGGGGAAGATGCAGAGCGCTACTGGCACCTGGTAATCATGCCAGTATATTACCGGATCGATACCGGAGAGTTCCGCCGCCAAAATCGTACCGGTGTCACTCGGGCTCCAGTCGAGGCAAAGCGTGGTCGCGATCGCGGCCGCAGCCGAAAGGCGGCTGACGCCGAGCGCTACCAGGATCGGGAACATCGTTACCATCAAGAGCATCGCCAAGCCCGACGCGCTGTTAATAGCCAGACCTAATACCATACCGAGCGCCCAGCAGGCGGACAAAACGAGGTACGGCGATTTTAAGCGCAAGAGCGGCTGGATCGTCAAGTTGACGAGCGCGCGGCTCGCGCCGATGTGATCCATGTAGCGGGCGAAACCGGCGACGGCCATAATGTTCAAGCCGAGTTTACCGGCGCGCGAGGAAAGCACCGAACGAATAAATTCAAAGAGATCGAAAAGCAAAGAACCGGTGCTGCCTTTGCCGCCCGGGAAGATTTCCCCGTACCCTGCAATGACGGACACGAGCATCAGGAACATGCCGCCGATGAATAAAATGGTCTGCGGTTTATAGCGCTTCACAATGAAGTAGGCCACCCAGACGGTTACCAAAAGTGCCAATACAATATTCACAACATCACCCCTCACAACCCTTACTAAGCTTATATTCACAAAGCTTATATATTGGCATTATTATAGCATGATAAAGAATACAAACGGCTATAAATTTTTGGGGATAAGGATGCATTTCTTGCTGTTTACGCATATGAATTTGCAATAACGCGCTACGCTTTTGAATATTCGCCAAATACGCACAAAAAAACCGCCGTGCGGCGGTTTTTATTCGAAATCACAAACTTGCGCGTCCTCTTTGCAATACTTAATCTGCTGGCATATACATTTGTCTTTTTCGCGGAAAAGTTGCGGCAAGAAGCGCAACAATTCTTCAAAACGCTCTTCATTGATTGAATAGCGAGTCCATAAACCTTCGCGACGGGATTTGACAATCCTCGCTTCGACAAGAATTTTCATGTGGTAACTCAGTGTCGACTGCGAGAGCGAAAAACTCTGCAGAATATCGCAGGCGGAGAGTTCGGAACAGGAAAGCATATCGACAATGCGCAGACGCGTTTCGTCGCTCAATGCTTTGAAAATATCGGCGTAGGTTTTGTAAGTGAGCTCCATGTCAAATTTCCTTTCTGTATCGGTCGCGGGGATGATCTGCAGCGACGCGTTCCGAGCATGCGTGCGCAAGTCGGCGCAACCGATGCGGCAGATCTTTCCGGCGCTTGCGATTCACTTCACGGGTTTCGGTCCGAAGCGTTTACGGGAGCGCATTGCCTTTGTTCGGCGCGTCACCGATAAAAATCGCAAATTCCAATCGCATGATTTTATATTGAAAATATTCTTTATACTACTTTACCCGATTTTGACGATGTTGTCAAAATCTTCGATATAGTGTTGAAAGGATTTATTTTTGCGAAATCAAAAGGAGAGCCCGCGGGCTCTCCTTTGAAAAAGGGGCCTATTTATAATGCGACAGCTTCTTCATTGACGCTCGTTTTACTTTCCGTTTTTTCCTGCGCGATATTTTTGCCTTCCCATTGATTGACAATGGCGGCGCAGGTCATATCGCCCGTGACGTTCAAACAGGTGCGGATCATGTCCAAAATGCGATCGACGCCGGCGACAAGCGCGATGCCTTCCAACGGCAAACCGGTGGTTTGCAAGACCAGCATGAGCATGATCATGCCGGCGCCCGGAACACCCGCGGTACCGATGGAAGCGAGCGTGGCCGTCAGAATAATCATTAATTGGTGAGCGATATCGAGGTTGATGCCGTAAACCTGCGCGATGAAGATCGCGCAAACGCCCTGATAAATCGCCGTGCCGTCCATGTTGATGGTCGCGCCCAAGGGCAATACGAAGCTGGTAATGGATTTATCGATGTTCAAGTTTTCTTCACAGCATTGCATGGACACCGGTAATGTGCCCGAGGAACTCGAAGTCGTAAAGGCCACCGCCATGGCCGGGAAAATGGCGCGGAAAAATGTCAGCGGGCTCAGTTTGCCCAGCATTCGCACCAAACCGCCGTAAATAACGGCCACATGAATGAGACTCGCCAACGCCGCCACGCCGATCAATTTCATCAACGGTAACAGGACCGCCGCACCGCTTGCCGCGACAACCGGCACGATCAGACCGAACACGCCGATCGGCGCGAGTCGCATGATCCACGCGGTGACTTTGTACATGACTTCGGCGAGGCCGGTGAAGAAACGCTCCACGACCTGCGCTTTTTGGCCGACGGCGAGGATGCCGCAACCGAAGAGCAGCGCGAAGAAGATAATCTGCAGCATATTGCCTTCCGCGAGCGCTTTGATCGGATTCGTCGGAATAATGCCGAGCAATACCGACGCGATCGAAGGCGCTTCCTTCACTTTCACGCTGAGTTCGCCGGCCGGCAGCACGAAGCCTGCGCCGACGCTCAGCACATTGGCGAGCACCAGGCCGAGCGTGACGGCGAAACCTGTCGTCAGCATGTAAAAACCAAATGCTTTGCCGCCGATCGCGCCGAGTCGTTTAATGTCACCCAAACCGCACACGCCGACGATCAAAGAGGCGAATACGAGCGGAACAATAATCAACTTAATACAGTTCAGGAATAATGTTCCGAGCGGTTTAATCCAAGCGGTCGCGATGGCGGGACTACCCTGCAACATGAGACCGACGATAACCCCCAAAATGAGCGCGATGAAAATGCGCACCGATAAACCTAAGTTTTTCATGTCCTTCTCCCCTTTTCTATCATTTCTTACAAGTATCATTATAGAAAGCGGAGGAATGAATAACAATAGCATATACTGAAAAATACTGTATACATAATTTTGAACGGGTCGAACAATTTCAAATAATATTCAGAAAATATTTTGCTGATAAATGAGCTTTCGCTTGTGTTTAGGGGATTTCATAAAAAATAAATCGGAACGAAACGGAGATAAATGCTCTCAATCATTCGCGCTTTGTATACAATATACTTTCTTGCGCGCGAAAAAAATGCTTGCGCGTACGAAATAAAGAGTCCGTTTGACGATGCGCGTGACGGGGATACGCGAAAGAAATTGTTTTCGGATCTGTCAATGCGGTGTCGGAGCGGATAGGAACGATTACGCGGTGTATTTTTCGTCGAGGAATGACTGTTTTTATAACGCATAATGATGCGCAGGTTTGTTGAGCGTACAAACGGGCACAAAAAAAGAACGCGCGAGCGCGTTCTTTTTTGCTTACAATACGTTGACGAGGTCAATCGTCTGTTCACGATCCGGACCGACGGAAATGATGCCGAGTTTTACGCCGGTGAGTTCGGAAATTTTTTCCAGATATTTTTTGCAGTTTTCCGGCAAGTCTTCGTACTTGCGCACGCCGGTGATATCTTCCTGCCAGCCGGGCATTTCCTCATAGACCGGCTCGAGCGTTTCGAGGCGGTTGAGGTCGGCGGGATACTGCGCGACTTCGTTACCGTTCGAATCGCGGTACGCTTTACCGATTTTGATCGTTTCGAGTTCGTCGAGGATATCCAAACGCGTGATCGCGAGGTAGTCCAAGCTGTTCAGCATCGCGGCGTAGCGCACGCCGACCGCGTCGAGCCAGCCGCAGCGACGGGGACGACCGGTGACGGTGCCGTATTCATGCGCGCGTTCGCGTAAATGGTCGCCGGTGGCGTCGGTGAGTTCGGTCGGGAAGGGACCCGCGCCGACGCGCGTGCTGTACGCTTTCACCACGCCGAAAATATTTTCCATGCGGTGCGGACCGATGCCGGCGCCGATGCAAGCGCCGCCCGCGATCGGGTGCGAGCTCGTGACGAAGGGATAGGTGCCGTGGTCGAGATCGAGCATGGTCGCCTGCGCGCCTTCAAAGAGCACGCTTTTGCCTTCGCCGATGTAATCATGCACGCTGTAGTTCGTGTCGCGCACGTAGGGGCGCAAACGGTCGGCATATCCGCAATATTCTTCAAACATCGTATCGAAATCAAATTCTTCGACATGGTAGAAATCGCGGAACAGGCGGTTTTTCGATGCCAAATTCCAACGTAATTTTTCCGCGAACACATCGCGATCCATAAGATCGGCAATGCGGATGCCGATGCGGTTGACTTTATCGGCGTAGCAGGGGCCGATACCGTTTTTTGTCGTGCCGATTTTCTTCTCGCCTTTGAGCTGTTCTTCCGCTTCGTCAATGCGATTGTGGTACGGGAAAACCACGTGGGCGCGATCGGAAATTTCGAGCGCGGAAACGTCGATTCCCTTGGCAATAATCGAATCGAGTTCGGCAATCAGACCTTTCGGGTCGATGACGACGCCGGTGCCGATGACGCATGCTTTGCCCGGGTACATAATGCCGCTCGGCAGCAGGCGCAACGCGAACGCCTGGCCGTCGACGACGACCGTGTGGCCGGCGTTGTTGCCGCCTTGCGAACGTACGACGACATCGGCGCGAGCCGCCAAGTAGTCGACGATTTTACCTTTTCCTTCGTCACCCCATTGGGTGCCGATGACCATTGCTGTAGTCATTAGGTTACATCCTTTCTCTTATAAGCCGAAGCGTGCGAAGACCTCGTCCACGTGCGTCAGCATGGCGTGCGGATCGAAACGGGCGCGAATTTCATCTTCATTTAAATAGCGACGGATATCTTCATCTTTCAACAGATTTTCGAGGAAATCTTCCCCTTCCAGCCAACGTTTCATCGCGTTGCGCTGT
This sequence comes from Negativicoccus succinicivorans, assembly GCF_018372215.1. Classification (NCBI taxonomy): domain Bacteria; kingdom Bacillati; phylum Bacillota; class Negativicutes; order Veillonellales; family Veillonellaceae; genus Negativicoccus; species Negativicoccus succinicivorans. The sequence goes on from NZ_JAHAJN010000002.1 coordinate 166,271, forward strand.
ACCCAGCGGTACGCGTCGTCGCGCATCGCGCCTTTGTCGACAAGCGCCAAAAGCACGCGTTGGCTGTAGATGAGACCGCCGGTTTTGTTCAGGTTGGCGCGCATGGTATCCGGATAGACGAGCAGTTTATCGACGACGCGCGTGAAAATCTGCAGCATGTAATCCAAGGTGATCGTCGCGTCGGCCAAGATGACGCGTTCGACCGAGGAGTGCGAGATATCGCGTTCATGCCACAGCGCCACGTCTTCGAGCGCCGGAATGCTGTAACCGCGCATGACGCGCGCGAGACCGCTGACGCGTTCGCAGGTAATCGGGTTACGTTTGTGCGGCATGGCCGACGAACCTTTTTGTTTCGGCGAGAAATATTCTTCCGCTTCACGAATATCCGTGCGTTGCAGGTTACGGATTTCGGTGGCGAATTTATCCAGGGAGCTGGCGATGACGGCGAGCGTCGTGATGTAGGCCGCGTGGCGATCACGCTGCAGCACCTGCGTCGAAATCTTAGACGGCGTGAGGCCCAATTTTTCGCAAACGTATTTTTCTACGAAGGGATCGACGTTAGCGTAGGTTCCGACCGCGCCGGAAATTTTACCGACGGCGATTTCTTCGCGCGCCGTACGCAGACGACGCAGATTGCGTTCCGTCTCATCGTACCAAAGGAGCAATTTCAGACCGAATGTGGTCGGTTCCGCGTGAATGCCGTGCGTCCGGCCGACCATTTCCGTATATTTGAATTCGACGGCGCGGCGGCGCAATACTTCGTGGAATGCTTCCAGGTCTTTGATTAAAAGATCGGTCGCGTCGCAGAGCATTGAGCAGAGCGCGGTGTCCTTGACATCCGTCGAGGTGAGACCCATGTGGATGTATTTCGAATCTTCGCCGACAAATTCGCCGACGGCGGTTAAAAAGGAAATAATGTCATGGTTGATTTCCGCTTCGATTTCATGAATGCGTTCCACTTTGAAATCCGCTTTTTCACGAATCGTTTTCACGGCTTCTTTCGGAATGACGCCTAACTCCGCCTGCGCTTCACAAGCGTAAATTTCGACATCGAGCATGCGGCGGAATTCGTGTTCTTCCGTCCAAATTTTACCCATTTCGGGTTTCGTATAACGTTCAATCATGCGAATGGCCTCCTTTGGCTTCGGTTTCCCGACGGCGGATCTCGCGACCCACGATGACGCCGGCGACAGATGCCTGAATCAGACCGCGGGTGATACCGGCTCCGTCACCGGCGGCGAAAAAGTTGGGAATAGTCGTTTCCAATTGATCGGATAATTGCAGACGCGAGGAGTAAAATTTCGCTTCCACGCCGTATAACAGCGTGTGTCGCGAATTTGCTCCGGGCGCGACGGCATCCAGTGCTTCAAACATTTCCATAATATCGACCAGATGACGATACGGCAGTACCAGCGAGAGATCGCCGGGCGTCGCCGACGGCATCGTCGGATGGACCAGACCGCGGCGGATCCGTTCGGGCGTCGAACGACGTCCGTCACGTAGATCGCCGAGGCGCTGCACGATCGGGCCGTCGCCCAAAAGATTGGCGAGACGAGCGATCGATTTACCGTACGCGATCGGCTCTTTGAACGGCTGCGTGAAACGCTTCGAAACGAGCAGCGCGAAGTTCGTGTTGGGACTCTTTTTGTGCGCGTAACTGTGTCCGTTCACCGTTAACAGGCCGCCGTTGTTTTCCGTGACGACAAAGCCGTTCGGATTCATGCAGAAGGTGCGCACCTGATCGTCAAATGAGCGCGAGAAGTAAAGGAACTTCGACTCGTAAACGATATCGGTAATGTGTTGGAAGATTTCCGCGGGCGTTTCGACGCGTACGCCGATATCGACGGCGTTGCTCGAAAGTTCGAGACCGTAATGCTTGGCCTGCGTCACGAACCATTCCGAACCTTCGCGCCCCGGCGCGGCGACGAGGTACTTGGCGCCGATATATTCATCGCCGACTTTGACGCCTTGCACGCGTCCGCCTTCGAACACGAGTTCGGTCACTTCCGTATCGCAACGGATATCGACCTTACCCGCGAGCGCTTCGCGCATGTTCTTCAGGATTTCGACGTTGACATCCGTGCCGAGATGGCGAATGCGCGCCGGGATCAGCGCGAGATCGGCGGCGGCCGCGCGCCGTTTCAGCTGCGCGATCGCTTCCGCGTGCTCATCGCCGTAGACTTTGCGATCCGCCCCGCCGTATTGACTGTATACGGCATCGACATGGTCGCTCTCTTTTTGCAGGGCGGCCTTGCTCATGAAGTCATCCAAGTTGCCGCCGTATTCCGTCGTCAGCGTCAACTTGCCGTCGGAAAACGCGCCGGCGCCGCCCCAGCCGCAAACGATATTGCGGCGGCGTTCTTCGAGCGGCGTCGCGCGATCCGCGTTTTGCGACGCGCGCGTGGCGATGTCATGCCCTTTTTCCAGAATTAAGACTTTTTGTCCGGTATCGGCCAGTTCCAGCGCCGTGAAAATTCCGGCGGGTCCGGCGCCGATAATGACCACGTCGTAATCGGCCAAGGAAATCTTCCTTTCTTACTCATAAAAACAGCTCAAAAAAGTGCGGGGACTTTTTTGAGCTCTCTGTTATTTCCCTTTCACATAATACCAGTAGGAAGGTAGACTGTCAATAAATATCGAACAATTTACAAAAGAAATATAAAATCGTTCACAATTCGTTAAGCGGTTTGTATTTCTCAGATAAAATAGGATGTGCTTGCGGAAATAAAAAACCGGCTTGCGCCGGTTAAAATTTAAAATATATGCAAGAGTAAGGGAACGAGAAAAGGCGCGATGAGGGCGGTGATGACACCCATGAAAATCATCGCCACCGACGCCATGACGCCGGCCTTTTCATTTTCTTCGTACGCGCGCGCCGTGCCCGTGCCGTGCGCCGTAAAGCCGAAGAGCAGACCTTTCAGTAAGGGATTATGAATATTCAAAAACCGAATGATCGCAACTGTCATTAACATGCCGATCACACCCGTTAAAATGACGAACACCGCCGTGATCGTTTCATTGCCGCCGAGCATCACCGAGACGTTCATCGCCAACGGCGTTGTGATGGAACGCGGCGCGAGACTCAGCACGTAGCTTTCATCCACGCCGAAGAGATGCACGATGCCCATCGTCGTCGTGATCGCGGTGATGGCCGCGACGATGCCGACAATCGAAAGCTCCGCCAGATATTTTCGGATTAAGTTTTGTTGCCGGTAAAGCGGTACGGCGAATGCCACCGTCGCCGGTCCCAACAGCCACTGCAGAATCGAACCGCCGCCGCGGTATTCCTCATACGGCACGCCCGCAAAAAGCAGCAACGCGACAATCGCGATCGGACATAAGACGAGCGGCATGAACCAAAGCGAACCCGTGCGCAGGTACAACGCCTTGAACAGGTAGTACGCCGCCAGCGTCCCGCATAGGGAAAGTACAATCGCTATCATAACCGTTTCCATCCTTTACGTCGCGCGCGCATCACCAGCACCGTGCAGAGCGAAATGATCCACAGCACGATCAGAATGCTGATCGCCACCGCGCTGATCAATTTCGAGCCGAGCACACCGAACAAATCGGTATACTGCATGATGCCGACGGCCGGTGGAATAAAAAACAGCAGCAGATCGCGAATTAAAAGATCCGCGCCGTCTTCCACCCATTCCAGGCGCACGATTTTGCATTGGAGCGCGATGAACAGCAGCGCCATGCCCAAGAGCGCGCCGGGTACCGGCATGCCGATCGTGCGTACGATTCGTTCACTCAAATAAAAAATGCCGCTCAAAAGGACGATTTGCCAAGCGGCCCTAAACCACCACATAAAATTCTCCTAAAATGGTAAATATATAGTAAAATAAGAACAATGAGGCGCAAAGGCCTGTTAAGTCCAAAGAAAATAACAGATTTATTCTACTCTCTTCATCGGTAAAAGTAAAGGGGAAGCTCATGGAGTTGTTGCATTTACAATACTTCAGCGAAGTCGCACACTGGAAATCTTTCACGCGCGCCTCGCAAAGTCTGCACATCAGTCAGCCGTCGATTTCCAAAGCTATCCGCGCGTTGGAAGAGCGTTGGGGCGTGCAACTTTTTCATCGCCAGGGTAAGACGATCGCGCTGACCGATGCGGGCGAAGTCATCCTGCCGAAAGTGGAAGAATTTCTCGACCAATACTATCGGCTGGAGGCGGATATCGTCTCGCCGGAGTTGCGCCGTCAGGGAAAAATCGTCCTCGGCGTCGCGCCGATGGTCGGCACGATTTATCTGCCGGAACTGCTGCGCGATTTTTCCGCCGCGTATCCGTATCTCGCCATCGAACTCGTCGAACGTCCGACGGCGGTCGTGGAAGAACTGCTGGAAAGCGGTGCGGTGCATTGCGGTTTTTGCATCGTTCCGACGATTAACGGCGATCATGAGACGCTGTTTTTGCCGCGCGAAGAAGTACATGCGTTTTTGCACAAAGACCATCCGCTCGCGTCCAAAGAGGCGCTTACCATTGAGGATCTCGCCACGACCAAACTCAGTACGTTTACGAATGAAACCACTTTGTATCGTAATCTTATTCGTAATTTTCAGGCGCGTGAAATGCGGCCGCAAATCGCCATTCAGGCCTATGAATGGAGTTTGCTCGCGGCCTTTGCCGATGCGAATGTCGGCGTCACCTTACTGCCTGAACCGCTCGGGCGATTCGTGCCGCAACTGTATCCGAATCTCGTCGATCGACCGCTCGTCGACACCGACCTTGCCTGGCGCGCCGCGCTCGTTTGGCAGGATAAGCGTTACGCCGGCACCGTCGTCGAACTCTTCGTCGAATATTTCCGCATGTATCAGGGACTCGACACCGTCGCTTCCGCCGCGCATAAAAAATAATTCGCGAGGCATAGATAATTCGCGAAATCATGACCGTATCGCGGAGAAAAACAGTCCTTGCGATTTGGGAAAACGAAAAGCCACGGTAAAAAGCCGTGGCTTTTATTGTATTAGCATATAAAGAAATACTAGAACCAAAAGCAAAAAAGCACTTTCCGATATCGGAAAATGCTTTTCATATGCGCACGCCTTCATGGCGCAGTAAAAATAATTTCGTTTGTACGCCTTCGCTGTCATGGTAGCCGCCGGGCCCGTTTTGCGCGACGACGCGGTGGCAGGGGATGAAGAGCGGCAGGGGATTGCGGCCGCAGGCGTTAGCGACGGCGCGAGCGGCGCCGGGACGACCGAGCGCTTGCGCGACGCGACCGTAGGTGACGGTTTCGCCGTAAGGAATTTCCTGCAGCAAGCGCCAGACCGCCCGATCAAATTCGGTGCCGGCAAGGTCAAAGGGCACGATGAAATGTTGGCGCGTACCGGCGAGGTATTCGTCGATTTGCAAGAGCGCGGTGTCGAGCCAGTTGGTCGCCTGCTCGATGCCGAAACCGCAACCGGCGATATCAAATTGTTCGGCGGGAGCTTCCCAATGCGCGCGCGCGGCGAGCGCCGCGGCCGGCGTGAAAGCGATCAAACCGTTTTCGGACGCGCTGAGTGTGGCGTGCCCTTGACCGTACGACCAGGTGTACCGCGCGAGCGGCGTCGGTGTGGGCATAAAAACTCCTTATCAAAAAATGCGATTTACGTAAATACATCAAAACTGTCTTTGCGTATGCGCAGAAGGTCAGAATAGCGCGCCTTGCGACCAGCCGGCTTCGCCTAAGAAAGCGTGCGGGCCGAGACCGAGTTCTCGGAACATGGCGAAGGCGTCAGTATGCTTTGTTTCTCGCAACGCGTGACGGACGATTTCACCGCAGATCAGTGCGTCTTCATCGGCGCGGTGATGATGAAATGTCAGACCGAGGAAGTCACCGACGCGATTTAGCGCGTACGACGGCAGATCGGGCCACACGCGCCGCGCGAGCGTGACGGTGTCGCCGTATTGAAAAGAGGGCAGCGTCAGTCCGTAGTAGGAAAGTGACGCGCGCAAAACTTCCGTGTCGAATTTAGCATTGTGCGCGACGCAGAAGGTGCCGTCAAAATACGGCGCGAAGTCCTCCCAAACGGCGGCTAACGTCGGCAGGTCCGCGACATCGGCGGGACGAATCTGATGGATGCGGATATTGTCATCGTCAAATTTCATTTCCGGCGGCGGAAATAAATGCGCGACAGTTTCTTGCGCGCCGTCTTCGGTGAAACGCACGACAGCGAGCGAGCAGGCGCTGGCGGGCGACTGCGTCGCTGTTTCAAAATCAAAAGCGATAAATTCCATAACGACTCCTTTGTAATGAGGTCATTATACCATGACGCGGTCGCAGGTGACACGTCCTTGGAGCTGTGCTAAAATAGTAAATAGAAAAAAATCGATAATACTGAGGAGACTACGAACAGGAGTGAATCATCATTAATTTTCAACCGTTTGCCATCGAAGATAAACCGATTTTAGATCGATTTTTCCGTGAACATCATTATGAACAATCGGAATGCGCCTTCGGTACCCTTTTCATTTGGCAAGACGCGTTTCGCCTAGCCTGGGCGGTCGAAGACGACGTTCTGTTTATTCGCGCGGGTCGGTACGGTCACGAGTTTTTATTACCGCCGTTCGCGGGCGAAAACAATTCTTTTGTGGGGGGACTGCGCAAAGCCGAAGACTGGTTTGCGGAACAACATTTACCGTTTCTTTTGAAAGGTGTTTCACCGTGGGTCGTGGAACGGATGCGAGAGCTGTGTCCGAACTGCTACCGCTATGAACGCGACCGCGATAATTTTGAATACATTTATAAGACAAGCGATTTAATTAACCTGCCGGGCAAGTCGTTGCGGCAAAAGAAAAATCACGTGAACGCGTTTCGGCGGGATTATGTGGGCTACGAGTATGTGAATCTCGGACCGGAGCACAAAGAAGAATGCTTGGCGGTGGCCGATGAATGGCTGGACGAACACCAGACGACGGAAGATATGGCGGCGGAACGGGTCGGCATCGAACGGGTGTTTGACAACTGGGAAGCGCTCGGCGTGAAGGGCGGCGCGATTCGGATTTACGGCAAGATCATCGCGTTTTCGATCGGTGAATATATTCACCCGAAGTTGGCGGTTATTCACTTTGAAAAAGCGAATCCGAATGTGCGCGGCAGTTTCCAAATCATCAATCAGGAATTCGTCAGCCACGCCTGGGCGGATACCGAATTCATCAACCGCGAGGAAGATATGGGGATCGATGGTTTGCGGCAGGCGAAAGAAAGCTACCATCCGGATCATTTCGCGGAAAAATATGACGTGTATTTGGCCGACGGCGTTTGTGAAAAGCCGTTGGCGCGGGAGCTCGGTGAATGATACGTACGGCGCAAGAGCGTGACCGCGCGGCGGTAGAGGCGCTCTGGGATTACCACTTTGAAAAACGCGAGGAACCGTTTTTTCCATTTTATTTTCGGGAATGCTACCGTCCTGAGGAAACGCTTTTATACACCACGGAAACGGGGCTTGCAGCGGCGTTGCATTTGCGGCGCTACACGCTTTCGATTCGCGGCGCGTCCGTGCCGGTGACATATATCGTGGGACTGGCGACGCATCCGGCGGCGCGCGGGCGCGGCTATGCCGGTGCGCTTTTGCGGGCGGCGCTGGAAGAAGGCAATCGTCTCGGACGCTACGCCAATATTTTGATGCCGTCGGCGGCGGGTTTTTATATCCCGCGCGGCTGGTCGCTGTATTGCCACCAGTGGCGGCGGCGGAGCGCGTTTGAGTCGCGCGCGCAGGCGTACGCGTTACCGACGGGCGATATTCATTACGAATGGTTGGCGGGGGAAAGTTCCGTGCAACCGCTTGTCGATTTATATCGGGCGGCGATGGCGGGCGTTTCCGGCTGCGCCGAGAGGGATACGGAATCGTTTGCGCGACTGGTGCGCGGCCAGCTGGCGGAAGGATACGCGGTAGTCGCGTATGAAGGAGCGCAACCGCTCGGTTATGTATTTTTCTCGCGCCAAGACGAAACATTGCTGGTCGGAGAATGGATCGCGCCGACCGCGGCGGGCGATCGCGCGTTGTATCAATTCATTCGTCAACAGGCGGGCGAGTTCAAAGACTGGGTGCGTTTCGCCCCGCTGGATGACGCTTCCTATCTGGAGTGGCCGGACGGCGCGGAACATATTTACACGCAAAATGAAACGTTTCCGTTCATGATGATTCGCATCGCGGATGTGGCCAAGTTTTGGTCGCAAATTCCGGCGGCGACCGCCGGCGCGCTGAATGTCGCGGTCACATTGCCGGAGGGCGCGACGGAAACGGTTCGCGTAACAGCGGCGAACGGTCGCAGTCGCGTCGAGCCGACGCAAGACGCGGCGGATGTGACGACGGATATCGGCACGCTCGGCGTCATGCTCATCGGACGGCTGACGGCCGGCGCCTTGGCGCGCGCGGGGCGTTTGACGGGGGATGCGCAAGCGATCGCGTTGCTGGATCGATTGTATCCGGCGCAGCGCGTGTATATTAATGAGTGGTATTGAGCGGCCGACGGTATGCCGTCGACGATCTTTTGTCGCCGCGGCATTTTAGCCGAACGCAAGGACAAGGAGGACGCAATGCGGGAAATTTACTTGGCGGGAGGATGCTTCTGGGGACTGGAAGAAGTGTTTTCACGGTTGCCCGGAGTGATCGCGACGGAAGTCGGCTACGCCAACAGCAAGCAGGCGGCGCCGAGCTATGAAGATGTATGCACGGATGCAACCGGCGCGGCCGAAACGGTCAAGGTAACGTATGATCCGCAAAAGATCGCGTTGACGGACATTCTTGGCGTTTTCTTCACTGTCATTGATCCGTACAGTAAAAATCGTCAGGGCAATGACATAGGCAGTCAATATCGGACCGGCGTGTACTATACCGATCCCGCCGATGAGTCAATGCTGGAGCAATATTTTAACCGCTTGCGGCAACGCGGCCAAGAGAGCCCGATGACGATTCATGAAACAACGGCGGCTCGCGGCGGTAAAAAAATACAGACGGAGTTATTGCCGTTGGAAAATTTTTATACCGCGGAAGAGGAGCATCAAAACTATTTAAAGAAACATCCGCAGGGCTACTGCCATATTAATCTGGCGGCGCTCGAACGCGCCGGCGTGATTACTGCGGCCGAAACGAAGGAGTGACGTGGAGTTGAGCAATATGACCTATGCGCTGGCGGTTCATTTCGCTACCAAAGGCGACGGACGCAAGGCGTTTTTGAAGACGGCGGAAGACGCGGCGAAAATGTATCAGGCGAGCATCATTCTGCAGCCGAACGGCGATGTGACGCTGGCGGGGATCGCCGCCGATGAAGTCGCGCCGCTATTGATCGCGACGGGCATGTCGCCGTACGCGGAGTGGCCGCGAGATGTCGTCACCTGCGATATCGAGACGCCGTTGCCGTTGCGCGCGGTCGGTATGGAAGACGGTTGGGAAGTATTTCTCGGCGATAATGTCTTTGTCGGTTTCGTGAGCATGCCCGATGATGCGGTGCGGATTTTGGAACGCGCGGGCGCTTTTTACACGAACCAGGAAAAGTTTGAAACGCTGCCGCATTTTGTGGAACGCATCGGGCTGGACGCGTTTCGTCGTGAAGTGCTCGGCGTCGAACCGCTGACGGACGCTTCGGCCTTGCCGCCGGAATACACGTCGGGGGGCGATTTTTACAATCTCGCATATGATCCCGCGCCACCGACCGACTGGGATGAACGCCCGGCGGCGCGGACGCTGCATCACGGCGATTTCGTGCGCCCGGATGACAATTTGATGCAAATTCTGACGGTGTATCCGGAGATGGGTCCGCTGTTTATGGAATACGGCATGCATTGCATCGGCTGCGTCATTTCCTACGATGAAAGTCTGTGGGAAGCGTGCCAGGTGCACGGCCTCGATATTTTTGAAATCATGGGCGAAATGAATGAATACCTGGCCGACAAACTCGGCAAGGAACTGATCACGGGGGAGACGCCGCTGCAGGAGTTATTCACCATGTATCCGCAGACGGTGAGCGTACTGCAGGAATACGGCATTTCGTTGCCCGATGAAATGTCCACGACCTTGGGCGCGCTCGCGGCGGAGCAGTCTGTCAGCGAAGTCGATCTTTTGGCGCAAATTCATCGTAAATTGCGCAAGGAGGTCTGATGGAAACCAATCGAGCAGCGCTTATTTACGCGCAGGCGGCCGCGAGCGACGGCCGCTTTCTGCGTTTGCACGCGGCGGCGCGCCGCGTTTTCGGGCAGGAGGCGGATCGGCGGTACGCGGAGGCCGTTTTACAATACGGCAAACCGCAGACGCCGGACTACCGTTTGGAAGATCTGTTGCCCGCTGATACGGACGATCTGACGCCATTGGCGACAGTGGTGCGCACGGCGCTCACGCGCGAGGCGGCATATATCGCGGCGCTCTATGATTTCGAGGTGGCGCCGGCATCGGAACTGACCGCCGGTATTTGGACGCGCGACGGCCAGCGGCAAGGGATGGAAGCGCGACGTTCGGCGCTGTCGGTCGACACGGCACTAGAAGCGGCGCAGACGTTGACGCAAAGTCTGTGGGGGCTCCCGACGTGGCCGCAGGAAGTCAACGTATTGGCGGCGAGTGACGAGCTTTTCGCCTGGGAAATGCCGTTGCCGTTTTTGCAGGATATTTGGCGGGACATCGAACTCGCGCAGGAAGAATGGTTGACGCTTTGGGCGCTGTGGTTGCGCGCGTACGTACACGCGCTCACGCCCGCGTGTCATTTTGTCGCGGACGAGACGACGTCGCCGCAACGTTTCATCATCACGAAAGTAAAATAAGACAATAAAAAACACTCCGTGCGGAGTGTTTTTTATTGCTTAAAATTCGTACACCACATTACCTAAAATATGACCAATCGGTACGGGGCCGATGTAGCGGCTGTCGCTGGAGTGGTTGCGGTTGTCGCCCATGACGAACACGGTGCCCTCGGGAACGATAAACTCACCGTCTAAGTTAAATTTCATCGGTTCGTTGATGTACGGTTCGTTCAGCGCGCGGCCGTTGCGGTAAACATGCCCGTCGCGGAAACCGAGACGATCACCCGGATGAGCGATGACGCGTTTGACCCAAATGTAATTCGCCGCGTACGAGGAATCCACAAGCGACATGTAGTTGTACGCAGGCTCCGCGAAATCATCACCCCAATCGCGCGGCCGTTGCGTGCGGCTGTCGATGATGACGATTTGCCCGTAGTCGGGCAGCTCCCGCAGCACGTGGCTGATTTTGGAAACTAATAAATACTGACCGTTATGCAGCGTCGGCACCATCGATTCGCCGGCGACGCGGGTCGGCACAAAAATAAAAATATGAATCAGCATGGCCAACGCCAATGCCACAATGATGGAATAAATCCAATCCCATACTTCTTTCCAAAAATGATTCATAAGTCCTCCTCACAGTTTCATTCATTTATTTATTGTAGCAATTGACCCCAAAACTGGCAAGAATAAAAGCGCGAACACGGAAATTTATCAGGTTACACTAATCATTCATAAAACGCAAATAGTATACAACATATGTTCATTTCGTATACACGGTATTTTTGAAGATTTTTTGTGATAGTATAGAAAACGTAATGTTTTTAGCAAAAGAAAGAGGAGAATAAATGGAGCTGTTTCGCAAAAAGTCGCTGGGAATGTTTCAACATAATTTAGCGCAGAGTTCGCTGAAAAAAGGATTGAACGCGATCGACATCACCTTGCTGGGTCTAGGTATCATTATCGGCACGGGCATCTTCGTGCTGACGGGTGTGGTCGCAGCAGACTACGCCGGTCCGGGCATCATGCTTTCCTTTATTTTGGCGGGGATCACCTGCGCGTTCGTCGCGCTCGCCTATTCGGAACTGGCAGCGGCCTTGCCGGTGGCGGGTTCGGGGTACACGTACACATACAGCACGCTCGGTGAAATCGTCGCGTGGCTCGTCGGCTGGGGTTTGATTTTGGAATATTCCGTCGGTTCGGCGACAGTCGCCGTCGGATGGAGCGCGTACCTGTCCGGTTTGTTGAAATCGACCGGTTTCCATTTACCGCAGGCGCTTACGGCGGGACCGATGGAGGGCGGACTGATCAATTTGCCGGCGATGCTCATTGTCGGGATCATCACCTTGCTTTTGATTCGCGGCACAAAAGAATCCGCGCGCGTCAATAAAATTCTCGTCTTCATCAAAGTCGCGGCGATTTTTATTTTCCTTTTCCTCGCGGCGCCGAGTGTGGAGCCCGCCAACTGGGTACCGGTGTTGCCTTTCGGCTGGCACGGCGTCTCGGCGGGCACGGCGGTTATTTTCTTCTCGTACATCGGTTTTGACTGCATCGCTACCGCGGCGGAAGAAACGAACAATCCGAATCGCGACATGCCGATCGGCATCATCGCGTCGCTCTTGATCTGCACCTTGCTTTACATCGCGGTCAGCGCCGTCTTGACCGGTGTCGTTCCTTACAGTGATTTGAATAACGCGGAACCGGTCGCCTACGTCTTGCGCCATCTCGGCTACTCGTTCGGCTCGGCGCTGGTCGGTACCGGCGCGCTTTGCGGCCTTTCGACCGTTATTTTAGTCTTTCTCTTTGCGCAAAGCCGTGTTTTCTTTGCCATGAGCCGTGACGGACTGTTGCCGAAATCGTTCTCCAAAGTAAACGCCAAAACCGGCACGCCGGTGGAAGTCACGTTGATCGTCGGCACGCTCGTTGCCATCATGGCGGGTCTTACCCCGATTCATGTCATCGCGGAAATGACGAGCGCGGGCACGCTCTTTGCGTTTATTTGCTCGTTGCTCGGCGTCATGATCTTGCGGAAACGGCATCCGGAACTGCCGCGCCCGTTCCGCTGTCCGGCGCTTTACCCGATGGCCACATTGGGCATCGTTTTCTGCGGCTACATTTTCAGCAATCTTTCCGTGCATACCTTCATGCTGTTTGGCGGCTGGCTTTTCGCGGGACTTTTGATTTATTTATTCTACGGTCATAAGCACAGCGTGCTCTCCGTCGGCAGTGAAGCGCATCGGCGCTACCGCGCGCAAGTGGAAGCGTCCGAAACATTTGGCGCCGGCACGACCGCCGCGTCCGAATCATAAACTCGCTTTCCCCTACATACGAAACGCCCCTCGCGCAGAGGGGCGTTTTTACATGGCGGATGATGAAAAAATGCGGAAGCAAATAGTTTTTAGCATATCGAAACGCTTGAATATTAAAAATGAACGTGGTATAATCATTTTATCTCATATAGATAAAATTCGAAATACAGGTAAGCATGCAGAGAGGATGGTATTGATGAAAGCAAAGTTGCAAAAGAAATACGATCTTTATATTGGTGGTGAATGGGTCGCGGCCGGCGATCAAGAACTGATTGCCGTGCACAGTCCGATTGACGGTAAAGAATTGGCGCACATCGCGGAAGCCACCGAAGCGGATGTGGAAAAAGCGGTAGTGGCGGCGCAGGAAGCGTTTGAAAACTGGAAAAAAACCACGCCGCAGGAACGTCAGCAGGTACTGACGGCGATCGCGGATCTGATCGATGCCAATAAAGAACATTTGGCAACGGTGGAAACGCTTGACAACGGTAAACCGATCCGTGAAACGATGGCGGCGGATGTTCCGTTCGCGGCGGATCATTTCCGTTACTTCGGCGGTCTGCTGCGCGGTCGGGAAGGCGCGGCGACTATGCTTGACGAAAATACGCTCAGCCTTATTCTTCGCGAACCGATCGGCGTCGTCGGTCAGATCATTCCGTGGAACTTCCCGTTCCTGATGGCGGCGTGGAAATTGGCGCCGGCGTTGGCGGCGGGCTGCACCGTTGTTTTGAAACCGTCGAGCCACACCTCGCTTTCCATCTTGGAATTGGCGCGCTTGATTGATGAAGCGGGCATTTTGCCGAAAGGTGTTCTGAACATTATCACCGGCAGCGGCTCCAAAGCGGGCGAATACATGCTGCAAAATAAAGGTTTCAATAAATTGGCGTTTACCGGTTCGACCGCTGTCGGTCAGGGCGTATATGAAGCGGCCTGCTCGCACATGATTCCGGCCACCTTGGAACTCGGCGGCAAATCGGCCAACATTTTCTTCGAGGATATGGACTGGGACATCGCTATGGACGGTGCGCAGCTCGGCATCCTCTTCAACCAGGGTCAGGTCTGCTGTGCGGGTTCGCGTATTTTCGTTCAGGAATCGATTTACGATGAATTCGTGGAACGTCTGGCGAAACTCTTCAAGAAAGTGAAAGTCGGCAATCCGCTCGATGCGGATACCCAGATGGGCGCTTTGATTTATGAAGATCAACTCAAGAAAGTGCTCAAATATGTGGAAATCGGTAAAGAAGAAGGCGCGCGTCTTGTGACCGGCGGTAAACGTATCACCAAAGACGGCCTCGACAAAGGTTTCTTCATCGAACCGACGATCTTTGCCGATGTGACCAACGATATGAAGATCGCGCAGGAAGAAATCTTCGGACCGGTCGTTGCGGTACAGAAATTTAAAGATGAAGAAGAAGTCATCCGCTTGGCCAACGACAGCATTTACGGCCTCGGCGGCGGCGTCTTCACCACCAATATCAACAAAGCCATCCGTGTGGCGCGCGGCATTGAAACCGGCCGCATGTGGGTCAATACCTACAACCAGATTCCGGCCGGCGCTCCGTTCGGCGGCTACAAACAGTCCGGTATCGGTCGTGAAACCCATGCCATGATCTTGGATCACTACACTCAGGTGAAGAGCATCTTGATCAACATCAACGAAGAACCGAGCGGCATGTACCAAACGAAATAATTCGTGCACATACCCGCACAGTAAAAGGAGCGCCGCGGCGCTCCTTTTTTGCTGCTTGGCAACAACTTGTAAACGGTTACGATTACGCATATAAGGATATATAAATAAAGAAGCATACGAACGCGACATTATGTCGCAAAAAAATGGAAAACAATTGGCAAGACCATTTTCCTATGCTACAATAAATCTCGCTTGCGTATCACGAACCCAATGTAGACGCTGTGTCAACGAGCGGATAAAAAATGGTCAGAAACGAAAATAAATTCTTGACAGTCGAAGTTGGAACGTGATACTATAAGTGAAGTCGCATGAAGCGACGCGGTTCTTTGAAAACTGAACAATGCAGTGAATTAACGCCAATGTGCGGGTCTGATATACAGACCCGAGTCAATTACAAAAAGTCCTTGGCAACAAGGCAACAAATGAGCAATCAAACTATCATGGAG